>NZ_JBRRDR010000014.1:0-92202 GCF_056759755.1 Stenotrophomonas sp. STEN046 | reverse complement strand
CCACCCGCGTCGCTTGTCGGGTTCGGCCGGGCCCAGCCGCGGCGCCCCGTTCGGGGGGCGGGGGGGCAAGCGCCGGGCTCGGCCCCGCCGCTACCGAATTGGTCAGGGCTGCTGCAGCTCCAGCAGCTCGCCCACCAGCCCCGCTTCACTGCGCTCCACCCACACCCGCAGGCGGGTGCCGTGGTCGATGCGCAGCGCCCAGCACAGCGACATCGGCAGGCCGCATACCTGCGACAGCACCATGCGCAGCGGGCCGCCATGGCTGACTACGACGGTCGGCGGCGGATCGTCGTCATCCATCAATCGATCCAGCGCGCGTGCGATGCGACGCTCGAAGTGGCCCCAGCTTTCGCCGTTGGGTGGCGGAAACGCGTGCGGATCGGCGTGGAAGGCGGCCAACGCGTCCTCCGGCAGATCCAGCAACGACTGCCCGTCCCAATCGCCGAAATCGAGTTCTTCCCACTCCTCGTCCGACTCCACGTCCAGTCCACGCGGCGTGGCCAGGGCCATCGCTGTGTGCAGCGAACGCAGGCGCGGCGAGCTGATCACCCGTTCCCATTCCTGTCCGGCATAGGCGTCCACCAGTTCCTGCGGCAGGCGGGCCAGCTGCGCAGGATCGCTGCGGCCATCGAGGTACTCATCGCGACCGTTGCCGGCGTGGCGGACCAGATCGAGGATCATGCGCGTGCGCCGCGGGAGCGACGCGAAAACAGCGTAAAGCAAGCGGACATCGGCAACGGCACCACGATAATTCGAGCTGCATTCTAGTGGCTGGGGCCGCTCACGCCCACCACGCCGGAGCTGGCAGCCGCCCAGGTGGCCTCCATGCGCCATGCAGGCCCGATGCTACGCGGCGGCGGCGATGCCGTAGACTGCGCGCACTTCCAGGTGACCTGCGGCCCTGCCGGCAGGTTGAAACGGGAAGCCGGTGACGCGTGGAAACACGCCATGCCGGCGCTGCCCCCGCAACGGTAAGCACGTCAGTTCCAGGCAAGATCGCCACTGTGCCGCAGGCATGGGAAGGCGCCTGGACGGTGGCCTCGCGCCACCTGGCGGCGAGCCCGGAGACCGGCCCGGAAGCCTCAGGTCGCGATGCGGTGGGCATGGCGCTGGACGCGCATGGCAATCGCCGTGGCGTCAGCGCTTGCCTGCCCTCGCGACTCCTCCCCTTCGCTGCGCGGGCGTGCGCGGCACCTGGAGTCCCCCCGATGAAGCTGCAGATTTCCGTATTGTCCCTGGCCATGCTGGCCACCCTGCCCGCGTTGGCCCATGCCGACGAAAGCACCGCCGCGCTGGACCAGGTGCTGGTCACCGCCACCCGCACGCCCATCGCCCTGCAGGACAGCATCGCGCCTGCACAGGTGATCGACCGCGCCCAGATCGAATCCAGCCAGGCCACCTCGCTGCAGGAGCTGCTGCAGGGCCGTGCCGGCATCAACCTGACCAATGCCGGCGGCCTGGGCAAGCAGAGCTCGCTGTTCCTGCGCGGCACCAATTCCTCGCACACGGTGGTGCTGGTTGATGGCGTGCGCATCAACAGCGCCGACCTCGGCCTGGCGATGTACCAGGACCTGCCGCTGGCGCAGATCGAGCGCGTGGAAATCGTGCGCGGTCCGCAGTCCAGCCTGTACGGTGCCGATGCCATCGGCGGCGTGATCCAGATCTTCACCCGGCGCAACCAGGGCGATTTCGCACCGCACTTCCAGCTGGGCGGTGGCAGCAACGGTCTGCGCGAAGCCAGTGGCGGCATCGGCGGCGGCACCGAGCGCGGCTGGTTCGGCGCCGACATCGCCTACCAGCACTCCGATGGCATCGACGCCTGCCGGGGTTCGGCCACGCTGTTCACCGGCTGCTTTGCCGACGAGCCCGACCGCGATGGCTACCGCAACCTGTCCAAGAGCCTGCGCGGTGGCTACACCTTCAACGACCAGTGGAGCCTGGAGGGCAGCGCGCTGCGCGCCGATGGCGAAAACCACTACGACGGCTACTACAACTACTCCGAAACGCGCCAGCAGGTACTGTCCGGCAAGCTGCGCTACACCCCGTCCGAGCAGCTGGCGCTGACCGCCAACGTCGGCCGCAGCGACAACGAATCGGACAACTTCGGTGATTTCGGTGCACGCGGCAGCGCACAGACACACCGCGACAGTGCGTCGTTGCAGGCCGATATCGGCGTGGCCGAAGGCCAGCTGCTGAGCACCGGTGTCGACTGGAGCGAAGACAACCTCAATGGCAGCAGCGCCGGTTACCTGGTCGACAGCCGCCGCAACACCGGCGTGTTCGTGCAGTACCAGGCCCGCTTCGGTCGCCACCAGCTGCAGGCCAGCGCGCGCAACGACGACAACGCGCAGTTCGGCAACCATGCCACCGGCAGCCTCGGCTGGGCGATGACGCTGGAGCACGGTCTGCGCGTGAACGCCAGCTACGGCACCGCGTTCAAGGCGCCCACCTTCAGCGATCTGTACGATCCGTGGAGTGGCGTGCCGACGCTGGATCCGGAGAAGTCCAAGAGCGCAAATATCGGCATCTCGCAGCAGGGCCAGGGCTGGCATTGGGGGCTGGATGTCTACCAGACCCGTATCGACGACCTGATCACCTACGATGCGGCGACCTTCAGGATGCAGCAGGTGGAGAAGGCACGCATCCGCGGCGCCGAACTGACCGCCGGCGCCACCCTTGCCGGTTTCGACATCAACGGGCAGTTGAGCTTCACCGACCCGCGCAACCGCACCAACGGCAGCAGCCAGTTCGACAACTGGCTGGCGCGCCGTGCGCAGCAGACCGCGCGCCTGGACGTGGATCGCCGCTTCGGCGATTTCCGCGCCGGCCTGACCGTGCAGGGCGCGGGCAAGCGCTACGACGATGCCGCCAATGCGGTGAAGGTCGGCGGCTACGGCACCCTGGACCTGCGTGCGGACTATGCACTGACCCCGGCATGGTCGGTGCTGGCACGGGTGGCCAACGTGTTCGATCGCCAGTACGAGACCGTGGCGTGGTTCAACCAGCGTGGCCGTGAGTATCAGCTGAGCGTGCGTTACCAGCCGAAGTGACCGCAACGGCCACGGTAGTGCCGGCCGCTGGCCGGCAACATCATGACCTTCGGCAGCGCGCCACGGGGTGCCGGCCAACGGCCGGCACTACCGTCGCGTCAGTCCTGCAGTCCCGGCAGTTCACGCAGGTCGTCGATTACCGCGACGGCCTGTGCGTTGTCCAGATCCAGTCCGCGCGGATAGCCGTAGCGCACCAGTGCGATCGGCATGCCGGCATCTTCGGCGGCGCAGTAGTCGGTCAGCGAATCACCCACCATCAGGCACTGCTCCACGGCCAGGTTGAAGTGGGCCGCGATGTGCCGCAACGGCTCGCCACTGGGCTTGCGCTGCGGCAGCGAGTCGCCGCCCAGCACCAGCGCGAACGCATCGGCGATCCCCAGGTGCTCAAGCAACGGCGGCACCAGCGCAGCCGGCTTGTTGGTGCAGATCGCCAGCGGTACGTTCAACGCGCGCAGCTGCGCCAGCGCTTCCACCACACCATCGAACAGCTGCGGGCTGCGCAGCAGGCATTGGCGGTAGTGCACCATGAACACCGGCATCACCTCGGCCAGGTCGACCTCGCGCCCTGCGGCCTGCATCGCCTGCTCCACCAAGCGGCGAACACCATCACCGATCCAGCCCAGCACGGTGGCTTCCGGTACGCGTGCAACGCCGATGTCTTCCAGCGTGCGGTTCAGCGCTTCGGCGATATCGGCTGCGCTGTCGACCAGCGTGCCATCGAGGTCGAACACGACCAGCGGATAGGGATACGACAACGGACGGCTCACTTGTGCAACGTGGGGCCGTCCATTGTACGCCCGCGTCCTCAGCCGATCCGGCGCGCGCGGGTAGCCAGGAACGTCGGCAGGTAGCGGTCGATCACGAAGCGCGGCTGCGGCTGCCAGTCTTCCATGAAGCGATCGATCACGAACCCTGCATCGAGCTGACCGCCGATCAGTTCAGCCAGGCTGTGGCCGAAGGTGAGTGCTTCGCCACGGGCCAGCTTGGCCTCCCGTGCTGCCGGTTCCAGGTCTTCCAGGTCCGAATAGGGAATGGCGTACTGCGGGCGCATCAGGCCCTGCTCACTCAGCTGCGGATCACGCGAAGCAACGAATACCACCGGATTGTAGAAGCTGGCCATCAGCAGGCCATCGCGTGCCAGCACGCGCTGGCATTCGGCCCACACCGGGCGCACGTCGGGCACGTACAGGTTCGAGATGGGATGGAACACCACGTCGAAACTGCCGTTGGCAAAGACACGCAGATCGCGCATGTCGCCCTGCACGGTGCGCAGCGGCAGACCATCGCGGTCGGCAACGGCGCGATCCTGTGCGAGCTGGCCATCGGAAAGATCGAACACGGTAACGTCGGCGCCGGCCGCCGCCAGCACGGGGGCTTGTTGTCCACCGGCCGATGCCAGGCACAGGATGCGCCGGCCGCGAACGTCACCCAGCCAATCCAGCGGCAGCGCGCGCGGCGTCAGGTGCACCTGCCAGCGCCCTTCGCGCGCCGCGGCGATGGTTTCGGCATCCACCGGTCGCGACCACTCGCGCACCTCGCTGGCCTGGCGGTCCCAGGCCGCACGGTTGTGATCGATCAACGCCTGTCCATGGTTCATGTGTTCTCCTTGCCCGAGGGGCGCCAGTCCAGATCCTGGAAGGCCGGGCTCGCGAAGCATTCGGCGAGGAAGTCCAGGAATCGCCGCATGATAACGGGCTGCTGCCGGCGCGATGCATACACCGCATGAATGCCCAGTTCTTCCAGGCTGTACGCCGGCAGCAGTTCGATCAGTTCACCGCTACGCAGCAACGGTGCGACCTGGTAGGTCGGCAGCATCGCGATGCCGGCATTGGCGCGCACCGCCTCCAGCAGCAGCGAGGCTTCGTTGGCGCTGATGTTGCCGCCCACGGCCACCGACAGTGACCGCCCATCGCGGTGCAGCTGCCACAGGCTCTTGCCCACGTAGTGATGGGTCAGGCAGTTGTGTGCGGCCAGATGCTCCGGTGCGGTCGGGGTGCCACGTGCCTGCAGGTAGCCCGGGGTCGCACACAGCACCGAGCGGCAGGTCGCCAGCCGTCGCGCGATTAGGCTGGGGTCGATCTGCCGCGCAATGCGGACCGCAAGATCAACACGTTCTTCAACCAGGTTGACCGTGCGGTCCACCAGCAGCAGTTCGATCCGTGCAGCTGGATGACGCTGCACGAACGCCGCCACCGCGCGCGCCAGATGGCTCTGGCCGAACGACACGCTGGCGGTGATGCGCAGCGTGCCGTGCGGCTCGGGATCATCGCTGGCCAGCTCGCCCTGCAGCTCATCGCCGATCGCCAGCATCTGCCGGAACCGGGCCAGCGCCGCTTCGCCCGCACCGGTCAGGCTGATCCGGCGCGTGGTCCTGTGCAGCAGGCGGGCGCCGAGCCAGCCCTCCACTTCGGCCAGGTAGCGGCTGACCATCGCCCGCGACATGTCCAGCACCTCGGCGGCGGCGGTAAGGCTGCCGCGTTCGGCGACTTCGACAAACACGGTCATGGCGGTCAATCGGTCCATCTGCTCGATCCATGCAACAAACATGCGCGTTATACGCTGTTTTTCGAGCGAGTGCAGCGGCCTACAGTGGGCTCATCCCCCACGCCCCACCCCACGGAGTCCTGCCATGAAGATCGCCCTCGTCGGTGCCACCGGCAATATCGGCCGCCAGATCGCCCGCCACGCGCTGGCCAACGGCCATTCCCTCACCGTCATCGTGCGCAGCGCGGACGATCTGCCGGCCGAACTGGCCGGTGCCCATCCGGTCATCGCCGCGCTGGACGACCAGGACGCGCTGGTCGCGGCCATCGCCGGCCACGACGTGCTGGCCAGCGCCTACGGCCCGCGCCCGGGCGATGACATCGGCCGCGTCGGCGAGGTCGCCGCGCAGCTGGCCGCTGCCGCCCGCAAGGCCGGCGTGCCGCGCCTGGTGGTGGTCGGCGGCGCCGGCAGCCTGGAAGTCGCCCCCGGCGTGCAGCTGGTCGACACCCCCACCTTCCCCGACGCCTACAAGCCTTACGCACTGGCCCACCGCGAAGCGTTCAAGCGCCTGCAGGCGGTGGATGAGCTGGACTGGACGTTCTTCTCACCGGCCGCCGAAATCGGCCCGGGCGACGAACGCGGCCAGTACCGCGTGCAGGCCAAGGCGTTCCTGGCCGATGCCAGCGGCCACAGCCGCATCAGCTACGCCGACTATGGCGCCGCGTTCGTCGCCGAGCTGGAAGCGCACCGCTACCCGAAGCAGATCATCACTGCCGCGTACTGATCGACACTGCCGCCGGGCATGGCCCACGCTCGGCTCGCCATCCGCCACAAGGAATTCCCATGCGTACCACTGCCCTGCTGCTTCCCCTCGCCCTGGCCGCCACCTTCACCAGTGCCCCGCTGCTGGCCGCGCCGGCCACCACGGCACCGGCCACGGCGGCGAAGTCCCAACTGCGCCTGCAGACCTTCCATCCCGGCCCGCAGGCGATGTTCGCGGTGTCCTCGGTGCTGATCGAAGGCCGCCACGAGGCGATCCTGGTGAACGCGCAGTTCGGCGCCAGCGACGCGCGCAACGTGGTCGAACTGATCCGCGCCAGCGGCAAGCAGCTGACCACGATCTACATCAGCCACAGCGATCCCGATTACTACTTCGGCCTGGCCACCCTGCAGGACGCGTTCCCGCAGGCGCGGATCGTCGCCACCGCACAGACCGTCGCGCACATCCAGCAGACCCAGGCCGGCAAGCTGGCGTACTGGGGACCGAAGATGGGCAGCGACGCTCCCGCGCGCATCGTGGTGCCGTCCGTGCTTGAGGGCGACGCGCTGCTGCTGGAAGGCCAGCGCCTGCCGCTGATCGGGCTGGATGGCCCGACGCCGGACCGCAGCGTGCTGTGGGTGCCGTCGCTGCGCGCGATCGTCGGCGGCATTCCGGTGGTGGCCGGCGAGCATGTGTGGATGGCCGATACGCAGACGCCGCAGTCGCATGCCGATTGGCTGCGCACGCTGCAGCAGCTGCAGGCTTTGAAGCCGAAGATGGTGGTGCCCGGTCACTACGCCGAGGGTGCTGCGCTGGATGCCAGCGCACTGCGCTTTACCGCCGACTACATCCGTGCATTCGATGTGGAGACCGCCAAGGCCAAGGACAGCGCCGCGCTGGTCAAGGCGATGCAGGCGCGCTACCCGAAGCTGGCAGGTGTGGAGTCGCTGCAGCTGAGTGCGAAGGTGGCCAAGGGCGAGATGCAGTGGCCATGAGGTAGGTAGGGGTTCTTTTGCAGGGCTGCGCCCTGCACCCGCTGCAAGCCAGAGCAACGTCAACGTCAAAAGCCTGCATTCCGTTGGTTGGCGAGGTGGGTCCGGTTGCGGGGGGCGCTGCAAGTACGTCCATGTAAGCTCGGTCGCCGCTTGCTCGTGTGCGCTGTCCTGCGCACACGGCAAGACCGGGGTTGGGCGTCCTACCCAACCCGCCCGAGGCATGCCTCGGGCCCATGCGGCTCACGCCCCCGCAACCGGACCCACCTCGCCTTCGACAGATTCCCGCGATCTGTCGGAATGGCATGGCCTGCTGTTGGCAGGTGTCGACCTTGGTCGACACATGTATCAGGTACGTGGGGAATCGTTCGTTGCGTGCTCGAACAATTCGCCCTGCACCACCGGTTCCTTTTCACGGAAGCCACCGAGGCCGACACCGACCAGCCGGTAGCGGGTATCCGCTGGCAGATCCACCCGCGCGCGCAGTGCCAACGCGATATCGCGCAGTTCCTGCATCGTTTCCGGCGGGCGTTCCGGGGTGAAGCTGCGGGTGAGGATACGGAACTGCGCGGTCTTCAGTTTCAGCACCACGGTGTGACCGATGCGTTCGGTCTTGCGCGTGGCCTGCCAGGTCTTCCCGGCCAGCTGCACGATCGCCTCGGCCAGATCTTCCAGCAGCAGGTCCTCGGCGAAAGTGTCCTCGGACGAAATCGACTGCACCTGCTGGTCCGGTTCCACCGGTCGTTCGTCGATACCGCGTGCGCGGTTGTACAGGCTGCGGCCGAAACTGCCGAAAGCGTCCTCCAGATCCGGCAGCGTCCACTGCCGCAGGTCGCCACAGGTGATGATGCCGCGCGCGGCCAGCTTGCCTTCCATCACCTTGCCCACGCCCGGCACACGATTGACCGGCAGCGGCAGCAGGAACGCGTCGACCCGTTGCGGTGGAATCACGAACTGGCCATCCGGCTTGCGCCAGTCCGAGGCGATCTTGGCCAGGAACTTGTTCGGCGCGATGCCCGCTGAAGCCGTCAGGTTGGTTTCCTCGCGGATCTGCGTGCGGATGGTGCGGGCGATGTCGGTGGCCAGTGCCGCACCGCTCTTCGGATCGGTGACATCCAGATACGCCTCGTCCAGCGACAGCGGCTCGACCAGGTCGGTATGGCGCAGGAAGATCTCGCGCACGTGGCGTGACACCGCCTTGTAACGGGCGAAGTCCGGCGGCACGAAGATCGCGTCCGGGCACAGGCGCTCGGCGCGCAGCGCCGGCATCGCCGAACGCACGCCGAACACGCGTGCCTCGTACGAGGCGGCACACACCACTGAACGCGCGCCGCGCCATGCCACAACCACCGGCTTGCCGCGCAGTGACGGATCGTCGCGCTGCTCCACCGACGCGTAGAACGCGTCCATGTCGACGTGGATGATCTTGCGCAGTGCGTTCATGGTTGGCCCACATGATACCTGCACCGTACCCGTCCAGACGCCGAAGTATGGTCGTTGTGCATCAACGGGATGCGTGGTTTCAGCTGAAAACACTACGCAAGCGTACGGAGACGCGGTTTGATATCCGCCTGATCCGTCGTGCATCCTCGGGAACTCGTTGCCTTGTTTTCGCTTCCAGGATTGCGCTTTCCATGACTCGTCTTCACGCGTTCAACCGCGACCAGCTGCTGGCCAGCGCACGCGGTGAACTGTTCGGCGCTGCCGCCGGGCGGTTGCCCAACGACCCGATGCTGATGTTTGACCGCATCACCGAAATCCGCGAGGACGGCGGACCGCATGGCAAGGGCATGGTACGCGCCGAACTGGATATCCGCCCGGACCTGTGGTTCTTCGGCTGCCACTTCATCGGCGACCCGGTGATGCCCGGCTGCCTGGGCCTGGATGCCATGTGGCAGCTGACCGGCTTCTTCCTGACCTGGCTGGGCGCGCCCGGCAAGGGCCGCGCGCTGGGTTGCGGCGAGGTGAAGTTCACCGGCCAGGTGCTGCCGGACGCCAAGCTGGTGCGCTACGAGATCGATATCAGCCGGGTCATCAACCGCAAGCTGGTGATGGCCCAGTCCGACGCACGCATGTACGTGGATGACCGCGAAATCTACAACGCCCGCGACCTGCGCGTGGGCCTGTTCACTGAAACCGGGAGCTTCTGATGCGTCGCGTCGTCATCACCGGCATGGGCATCACGTCCTGCCTCGGCAACGATCTGGATACCGTGTCCTCCGCCCTGCGTGAAGGCCGCGCCGGCATCACCGCGCTGGCCGACCACGCCGAAGCGGGCCTGCGCAGCCAGGTGGGCGGTCGCGTCGACCTCGACCTGGATGCGTTGATCGACCGCAAGCAGAAGCGCTTCATGAGCGACGCGGCGGCCTTCGCCTACCTGGCCATGGCTGATGCCATCAGCGATGCCGGCCTGACCGCCGAGCAGGTCAGCGGCCTGCGCACCGGCCTGATCGCCGGTTCCGGTGGCGGCTCCAGTGAATGGCAGGTGGGTGCGGTGGACCTGCTGCGCAGCCGTGGCGTGCGCAAGGTCGGCCCGTACATGGTGCCGCGCACGATGTGCTCCACGGTGTCGGCATGCCTGGCCACCGCATTCCAGATCAAGGGCGTCAGCTACTCTCTGTCGGCCGCCTGCGCGACCTCGGCACACTGCATCGGCGCAGCCGCCGATCTGATCCGCCATGGCGCGCAGGACATCATGTTCGCCGGCGGCGGTGAAGACCTGCACTGGTCGATGAGCGTGATGTTCGATGCGATGGGTGCGCTGTCCACCAGCTTCAACGAGACCCCGGCCAGCGCCTCGCGCCCCTATGACAAGGACCGCGACGGCTTCGTCATCGCCGGTGGCGGCGGCATGCTGGTGCTGGAAGATTACGATCACGCCGTGGCGCGTGGCGCGCACATCCATGCCGAGCTGATCGGCTATGGCGTGACCTCCGACGGTGCCGACATGGTCGCCCCGTCCGGCGAAGGCGCGGTGCGCTGCATGAAGATGGCGCTGCAGAACGTCGACCGCCCGCTGGATTACCTCAACACCCACGGCACCTCGACGCCGCTGGGCGATGTGACCGAACTCGGTGCGATCCGCGAAGTGTTCGGCGATGCGATTCCGCCGCTGTCTTCGACCAAGGCGCTGTCGGGCCATTCGCTGGGCGCTGCCAGCGTGCACGAGGCGATCTACTGCCTGCTGATGATGCGCGATGGTTTCGTGGCCGGTTCGGCCAACATCGGCGAGCTGGACCCGAAGGTGGAAGGCTTCCCGATCCTGCGCGAAAGCCGCGCGCAGAAGCTGGATACGGTGATGTCCAACAGCTTCGGTTTCGGTGGCACCAACGCGGCACTGGTGTTCGGCCGGGTGTGATGGGAAGGCGTGCCGACCAACGGTCGGCACCCACCGGAGGCGGTAGCGCCGGGCCATGCCCGGCGAGAGCAGTGAAGCGTGCCGACCAACGGTCGGCACCCACCATCACCCACCACTACCTCGGCAGCAACGGCAGCAACAACGCGTGCGCATCCACCAATGAGCCGACGATGCGGTGGCCCAGCGCGCGCAGTTCTTCATCCGGATGCACCAGGTCCGGCACCTGGATCACGGTCATGCCGGCGGCCAGTGCGGCGCGTGTGCCGGCCGGTGAGTCCTCCAGCGCCAGGCAGCGTTCCGGTGCCTGGCCCAACCGCTGTGCGGCCAACAGATAGATGTCCGGCGCCGGCTTCGGCCGCGCCACATCGCCACTGGTGATCACCACGTCGAAGTACGGCAGCAGGCCGGCCGCCGCCAGCTTGCGGTTGGCCCGCGGTTGCCGCGTGGTGGTGGCCACCGCACGCGGAATGGCGTGGGCCTTCAGCAGGTCCAGCAGCTCCACGATGCCCGGACGCAGCGGCAGGCCGGTCTGGGTACGCGCCTCGTACAGGTCGTGGCAGCGTGCGGCCATGGCCTCGATCATGCTGTCTTCGATGCCCTGCTGGCGCAGCAGCGCGTGGCTGTCACGGTCGCCCAGGCCCACCATGCGCACGAAGAAGGCAGCATCCAACGGCAGGCCGAACTCCTCGGCCGCCTGGCTCCAGCACGCCAGCGAAACCCGCTCGCTGTCGATCATCAGGCCGTCCATGTCGAAGATGACGGCGTCAGGAAGAAACGGCAGTGCAGCGAATGCGGTCATGGAGCGAACAGCGTATCCAGATCGGTGGAGGTCAAGGTGCGCCACTGCCCCTCGGCCAGCCCCTGCAGGTCCAGGCCACCGACACGGCTGCGGTGCAGCGCCTGCACATGGTTGCCTGCGGCGGCAAACATGCGGCGTACCTGATGGTAGCGGCCTTCGTGCAGTGTCAGCCGGGCCTTGCGCGGGCCAAGCACGTCCAGTTCAGCCGGCAGCAGGGGGGTCTTCTCCGCTTCCAGCATCAACGTACCGCTGGCGAACAGCGCGACCTCGTCACCGCGCAGGTCGTCAGCCAGTTCCACCTCGTAGACCTTGGGCAGCTTCGACTTCGGCGAGATGATCCGGTGCAGCAGGCCACCGTCGTCGGTCAGCAGCAGCAGGCCGCTGGTGTCGCGGTCCAGCCGGCCGACGGTGGACAACACCGGGTCGCGGTCGCGGTAGCGCGGCGGCAGCAGGTCGTAGATCAGGCGGCCCTTGTCCTTGGTCGAGCAGGTGTAGCCGGCCGGCTTGTGCAGTGCCAGCGACAATCCCGCCGGCGGATCCAACGGTTCGCCGTCGACCCGCACTGCCTCGTGCGCCACCTGGTCATCGGCGTACAGCACCTCGCCATCGGCATCGGTGATGCGGCCTTCGCGGAACATCCACTGCACCTGCTTGCGGCTGCCATAGCCGAGGTTGGCGATGAGCTTGATCAGCTTCATCGGCTCTTCCCCTTGCCTTTCACTGCCTCGACCAGCTTGAAGCCATCGCGCTCGGCCACCACGCGCACCGCGCCGAAGCTTTCGTTGAGCGTGTACTCGTACGGCAGGTGGCGGTTGGCCACCACGTACAGGCGACCGCCCGGGCGCAGCGCCTGCGCGGCCACGGCAATGAAGCGCTGGCCGATGTCCGGCCGGTCGGCGCGCGACGGCGTGTGGAACGGTGGATTGCTGATGATGACGTCGTAGTCCGGCTCGATACCGGCGGTGACGTCGCGCCACAGGAAACGCAGCGGCAACGGACGCGGCGGCGGCGAGAGGTTCAGTTCGGCCAGCGCCAGCGCGCGCTGCTCGGCCTCGTAGAGGTCCAGCGCGGTGATCGCGGGGCAACGCTCCAGCAGCTCGCGCGACAGGTAGCCGTAACCGGCGCCGAGATCGGCGGCGCGACCGGCCAGGTCGGCCGGCAGGTGCTCGGCCAGCAGCGCCGAGGCCGGATCGATGCGGTCCCAGGCGAACACGCCCGGACGGCTGAGGAAGCGGCCACCGACGATCGGCCGCACCGCGTCCAGCGCACCCCAGTGCTTGGCCAGGTCAGCATCGTGCTGGCCCTGCAGCGGAGCGGTCCAGAACACGCGGCAATGGTTCTTGGTCAGGCTGCCGCCCAGGCCGGTCAGCTGCTTGAGGTCGCCTTCACCGGAGCGGGCACCTTCGTTGTTGTGCTGGCAGGCCACGATGCGGCCACCGTCGGCCACCAGCGCCAGGGCACGGGCGAACAGCGCACGGGCCTCCTCGCGCTGGCGCGGGGGCAGCACCAGCACCAGCGGGTAGCGGCCGCGACCGGCCGCATCGTCAAGCTGGGCAGTGACGGTCCACTGGGCGGCCTGCTGCAGCGGCTGGGCGAACGGGGCAAAGCTCTGTTCGCAGTCCAGCGCGCGGCCGCCGGCCTGCTCGCGCAGGGCCCAGCCATCGCGGGCACGCAGGAAGGCGACCGGGCCTTCCGGCCAGCGCAGGGCGCCGCTGGAGAACGGCAGGAGCAGGGTCTGCAGGGGGGCGTCGTCGCTGGATGCCATCGGCGCGGGTACTTCAAGCGTGAGGGCCGTCCATTGTACCGGCTTGTCCGGCCCGGCCCCGGCGCTCGCTTTGCGAAACTTCAACGGGGCCTTGATGCCGCAGCAACATGCCTGCGTTCAGGGTAGAAGCTCCCCCGCAACCCATGGAGAAACTGCATGCGTGCCTTGTTCGTCGGAGGTGTCGTCGACAACAGTGAAATGGACCTGGAAGGCAGCCATCCGCCTGTGCACTACCCCGAGGATACCGGCGGCGGCCATTCGCGCTATCGCCTGCACCAGGTCGGCCATGGTGCCGATGGCAGCGTGGCCTATGCCGTCTACGGCGCACCGGACCTGGCCGACGATGAAGTGTCCCGGGTTGCCGAAGAGCGCGCCTACGCGCGGCGGTTCGAGGCGACAGCGACGCTGTTCGAGCATTGAACACGACGCGCCGTTGCAGCGCCCGGGCCCATGCCCGGGTGACGGCGCTGTCGTGCGGGATGACCGCCGGGCATGGGCTCGGCAGTACCCCCGGTCAGGGGGCCAGCGGCGGCAGTTCGCGGATGCTGTCTATTTCATCCAGCCACACATGGTGCTGCTGCACGGGCGAATCGAGATCGTCCAGGCGCAGCTGACCATTGCTGCCTTCATCACCGGCGTCGTTGCGGTACTGCTGCAGCGTCGGCTGCACCGCGACGGTGCCCAGCAGGCGGCGGCCATCGCGCAGGGTCAGCTGCACACGCGCTTCGCCATGCAACTGCGGCAGCAACGATTCCAGGTGCGCGATCTGCGCAGGATCGGTATGGATACGGGGAGAAATACGGGACATTCGGCGACCTCCTGCAGGCAGGGTCGCCGATCAGCCGTGAACACTCAGTGCAGCAGGGTATCGCCGCGCGTGGCCTGCACGCGCCGCACCACGCCCACCAGCTGCGCCACCGAGTAGGGCTTGGCCACATGTTCCTGGAAGCCCGACGCCAGCGCGCGGCGACGATCATCGGCGCGCGCCAGCGCAGTCACCGCCACTGCAGGCAGTGCCGCGGCATCCACGCCCAGGTCCTGCCGCAGCGTGCTCACCAGGCCGTAGCCATCCATGCCCGGCATGCCGATATCGGTCAGCAGCACGTGATAGTGCAGGTGGCCATTGTCGGCCAGCAGCGCCAGTGCTTCGCCGGCCGAGCTGGCCGCAGACACGCTGGCACCCTGCTCTTCCAGCATGCGGCGCAGGTACTCCAGCACTTCAGGCTGGTCTTCCACCGCCAGCACATGCAGGCCGCGCAGCGGATACGGCTCGACCACCATCGGCTCCAGGATCGGGCCACTGACCACTTCCCGCAACGGCCGCTTCTCTGCATCGCGGATGTGCTGCGGCAGGCGCACGGTGAACGTGGCACCGTGACCGTGCCCGTCACTGGCGGCGCTGACCGTGCCGCCATGCAGTTCCACCAGCTGCTGCACGATCGCCAGGCCCAGACCCAGGCCGCCATGGCGGCGCGTGGTGGTGCCATCGGCTTGGCGGAAGCGGCTGAACAGATGGTTCAGGAATTCCGGCGCGATACCGTCGCCGGTGTCGCGCACGGTGATGACCCAGTAATGGCCCTCGGCCTGCAGCTGCACATCGATGCGGCCCTCGGCCGGCGTGAACTTGATGGCATTGGACAACAGGTTCCAGAACACCTGCTGCAGGCGCGTGGCATCACCCAGCACCTGGCAGGCTTCGCTCGGCAGCTGCAGAGTCACATCCAGCGCCTTGCCTTCGGCCACCAGTTCCTGCGCACCCATCGCTTCGTTCAACTGGTCGCGCAGGTCCAGCACTTCCACTTCCAGCTGCACCTTGCCCAGCAGCATGCTGCTCAGGTCGAGCATGTCCGAGATCAGCCGCTTCTGCGCGGTGGCGCTGTTGGCGATCACGCCCAGGCCCTTGTACAGCGGGCTGGTCGCATCCACACGCTGCAGCAGCAGTTCGCTCCAGCCCAGGATGGTGGTCAACGGCGTGCGCAGTTCGTGCGACAGCGTGGCCAGGAATTCGTCTTTCAGGCGCGCCATGTTCTCGGCGGCACTGCGCGCGGCGCGCTCGGACTGCAGCAGTTCCTCGCGCGCCAGTTCGATCTCGCGGCGATCGGTGACATCCGGGCTGCTGCCGGCCAAGCCGATGAAGCGCCCCATCCGCGAGAAGCGCGGGCGCGCGTTCATTTCCAGCCAGCGCCACTGCCCATCGGCGCGACGGGCGCGCACCAGTGCATGCATCGAACGCTGCGCTTTCAATGCTTCCTGCAGCTCGTACTCGAACACCGAGGCGTCATCGGGATGTACCAGACCGCGCCACACATCTTCCGGAACGCGCGTTTCATCGCCGCCGAAGAATTCACTGAAGGCACTGTTGACGAAGCGTGCATGGCCGCGCTCGTCCAGCACCCACACCGGCATCGGCAGGCCATCGGCCAACGCGCTGAAACGCGCTTCGCTCTCGCCCAGTTCCACTTCCATCTGCTTGCGTGCGGTGACATCGAAGAACAGGATGCCCACCTTGTCTTCGCCGGGCCGGCCCACCCGCACGGCATCGACCGCGAAGGAGCGGCCGAGCGCGCGCGCATCCATTTCAAACTGTGCCGGGCGGCCACTGCGCGCCACTTCACCGTAGATGCGGTACCAGTCTTCTTCGTGCTGCGGCTCCAGATCGCTCATGCGCTGGCCGCGGGCATCCTTCAGGCCGGTGTGGCGCTCGAAGGCGTCGTTGACCTCCAGGAACCGGTAGTCGACAGCCTGGTCCCCCTCGAACAGCACCTGGATCACGCAGAATCCGGCGTTGATGCGCTCCAGCACACCGTGATGCAGGTCAGGTTCGGGCGTCGGTACCATCACGGGCGGACGTCCCAGGAGGGGTGGCTGAGTAGACAATGGGGTGGGTGCAGGCCGGTATGGAGGCACAGCATCTTCCAGAGCGCGTATTCACAGCGTCAAGCGCCTTCAGTCAGGGTTGACGAGCATGAATTGGCGACAACCAGTGTCGCCTTTGACGCATTGGGCCATTGCTGCGGTTCCTCTGCAGGATCAGACTCGATCCGAGATCATCATCCGCCCCGCCCCGGGGACGCAGGAGACTGCCATGAAACGCCCGTTTTCCACCGCCCTGCTGCTGGCCGGCGCACTCGCCGTGGGCAGCGTGGCCGCCGCACCGCGAACGGTGACGGCACCGGACGCACCGCGCGCGTTGCAGGCCGACGGCCCGGTCAGCGTGCAGTGGACCGATCCGGCGAAATTCACCGAGATCCGCCAGAGCACCAACCGTTTCGAAGCCGAACGCGGCGACTGGGTGCAGCAGATTGCGCGCTACGTGCAGACCACCGCTGCCAAGCCGCTGCAGGCAGGGCAGACCCTGGAGGTGACGTTGCTGGACATCAAGCGTGCCGGCGACTATGAACCCTGGCATGGCCCACGCGGCACCGATATCCGCATCATGCGCGACATCTACCCGCCACGCATCAGCCTGCAGTACACGCTGAAGGACGCCAGCGGCCGCATCATCGACGAAGGCGAAGCCAGGCTGAGCGACAGCGGCTACCTGCACAACATCGGCCTGAAGAGCGACAGCGATCCGCTGCGCTACGAAAAGCGCTTGATCGATGACTGGGTAAAGCGCCAGCTGGCCTCGCGGGTTACCGCTGCGCGGTAAGCCCCGGCAGGTGTCGACCTTGGTCGGCCGCTACCCGAGCCGAGCTGCAGCGCAGACCCATCGGTAGGTGTCGACCTTGGTCGACACGCATTCACGGAGCCGAGCATGGGCTTGGCTCTACACGTATTCCTTCGCCACGCGTTTCACGCCGCAGGGCAGCTGGTAGGCACTCACGCCACACCGTGGCGCCAGTTCGGACAGCGTCGGCGCGCTGCCCCACAGTTCCACCACGCTGCCGACGCCGGCCTGCGCATGTGCGGTCAGATCCACCGTCAGCATGTCCATCGACACCCGGCCGATCAACGCACCCGGCTGGCCATCGATCAGCACGGGCGTGCCGTTGGGCGCGAACTGCGGATAACCATCGGCATAGCCCAGCGCGACCACGCCCACGTGCGTGCGCGCCTTGGCCACGAAGCGCGCGCCGTAGCCCACCGGCTCACCGGCTTCGATCCAGCGTTCCGCGATCACCTTCGACTGCATCGTCATCACCGGGCGCAGGCGCGCGGTCAATCCGGTGTTGTCGGGCAGCGGGTTGGCGCCGTACAGCATCAGGCCCGGGCGCACCCAGTCGCTGCGCACGTCCGGCCAGCCCAGCAGCGCCGGCGAGTTGCACACGCTGGTCTCCCCTTCCAGGGCCGCGATGGCCTCGGCGAAGGTCGACGCCTGCTGGTGGGTGCGCTCGCTGTCGAGCTCATCGGCACGCGCCAGGTGGGTCATCATCACGATGCGTGCGACCTGCGGCAGCGCCGACAGTCGCGCATGCGCGGCACGGAAACCGGGCACGTCCAGGCCCAGCCGGTGCATGCCGCTGTCCAGCTTCAGCCACACGGTCAGCGGACGCGGGCTTTCGAAGGCTGCCAGCGCTTCCAGCTGCCACGGCGAACCCACCGAGAACCACAGGTCGTGCTCGGCCACCAGCGCCATTTCGCTGGGCTCGAAGATGCCTTCCAGCAGCAGGATGGGCGCGGTGATACCGGCCTGGCGCAGCTCCAGCGCCTCTTCGATGGTGGCCACGCCGAAGCCATCGGCCTGCCCTTCCAGCGCCTGCGCGCAGCGCACCGCACCGTGCCCATAGGCATCGGCCTTGATGATCGCCAGTGCCTTGCCGCCGCCCAGCTCCCGGGCGAGCCGGTAGTTGCTGCGCAGTGCGCCCAGATCGATCAGCGCGCGGGCAGGACGCATGTGCGGCTCTCATGTTGCGGGGTGTGGCGGTACTGGCCGTAACGGAAGATATCCAGGCCCTCGGTGCTGATCTGCGGCTGGCGCGCACTCATCAGGTCGGCCAGGTAGCGGCCCGAGCCGCAGGCCATGGTCCAGCCCAGGGTGCCGTGGCCGGTGTTGAGGTACAGGTTGCGGAACGGCGTGGCGCCGATCACGGGCGTGCCATCCGGGGTGGCCGGGCGCAGGCCGGTCCAGAACTCGGCCTTGGCCAGATCGCCGCCCTTGGGGTACAGGTCGCGCACCACCAGTTCCAGCGTCTCGCGCCGACGCGGCGACAGCGACAGGTCGAAACCGGCCACTTCGGCCATGCCACCCACGCGGATGCGGTTGTCGAAACGGGTCACCGCGACCTTGTAGCTCTCATCGAGAATGGTCGAGGTCGGTGCCATCGCCGGATCGGTGATCGGCAGCGTCAGCGAATAGCCCTTCAGCGGGTACACCGGCAGGCGCATGCCCAGCGGCGCCACCAGCGCAGGCGAATAGCTGCCCAGCGCCACCACGAAGCGGTCCGCCGTTTCCAGCTTGCCGCCGATGCGCACGCCGGTGATGCGATCGCCGTCGAACTCGACGCCGGTGATGTCCTGGTCGTAGCGGAACTCGACGCCCGCTTCGGCCGCCATCTGTGCCAGGCGACGGGTGAACAGCTGGCAGTCGCCGGTCTGGTCGCGCGGCAGGCGCAGCGCACCGACCAGCCCATCGACGTGGGCCAGCGCCGGTTCGGCCTGGATGATGCCGGCGCGGTCCAGCACTTCATACGGCACGCCGTACTGGGCCAGGATCTCGATGTCCTGCGCCGAGGCGTCCAGCTGCTGCTGGGTGCGGAACAGCTGGGTGGTGCCCAGGTCGCGGCCTTCGAAATCGATGCCGATCTGTGCGCGCAGTTCGTTCAGGCAGTCGCGGCTGTACTCGGACATGCGCACCATGCGCGCCTTGTTGATTGCGTAGCGTTCGTGGGTGCAGTTGCGCAGCATCTGCCACAGCCAGCGGTACTGGGCCAGGTCCATGCCCGGCTTGATCGCCAGCGGCGCGTGCTTTTCAAACAGCCAGCCGATCGCCTTCTTCGGCACGCCCGGGGCGGCCCATGGCGAGGTGTAGCCGAATGACAGCTGGCCGGCGTTGGCGAAACTGGTCTCCAGCGCAGGACCGGGCTGGCGGTCGATGACCGTGACTTCAAACCCGGCCTGTCGCAGGTACCAGGCACTGGTAGTGCCGATCACGCCGCTGCCGAGAACTAGGACTCGCATGAAACCTCCAACCCGATCATTCCCTGCATTTGAGTGCGCAGGGGCCATAATCGGGGAAGTATATTCTTCCGTTCCTAGACGATTTGCCTGATTTCAGGAACAAAGGCAGGATGTTTCCCTGTGATTCATTGACCGAGGTTGACGGCCATGGCCACCCGCTCCCGCGAACTGGACAAGATCGACCGCAAGATCCTGCGCATCCTGCAGGGCGAGGGCCGTATTTCCTTCACCGAACTGGGCGAACGGGTGGGCCTGTCCACCACCCCCTGCACCGAACGCGTGCGCCGGCTGGAACGCGAAGGCGTGATCACCGGCTATCACGCGCACCTGGATCCGGCGGCGTTGAAAGCCAGCCTGCTGGTGTTCGTGGAAATCAGCCTGGCCTACAAGTCCGGCGACATCTTCGAAGAGTTCCGGCGCTCGGCGCTGAAGTTGCCCAACGTACTGGAATGCCACCTGGTGTCGGGCGACTTCGACTACCTGCTGAAGGCGCGCATCAGCGAAATGGCGTCCTACCGCAAGCTGCTGGGCAGCACCCTGCTGACGCTGCCGCACGTGCGCGAGTCCAAGAGTTACATCGTGATGGAAGAGGTCAAGGAAACCTGGTCGCTGCCGATTCCTGATTGAACCGGATGTGTTGAACCGGATGCGCGAACGGCATCGGGGCCAGAGCCCGCGCAGCGGGTCCTGACCCCGGCCCTGCAAGCGTCAACGCTGCTGCGGGTGCTTCATCGAGCCCTGCTGGCGCTGGTCCTGCTGCTTGCCGCCCTTCTGCGGCTGCTGCGGATCCATCTGTTGCTGCTGTTGCTGTTGCTGTTGCTGTTGCTGCTGCGGGTTGCGGCCCTGGGGTTCCTTGCCGGGATGCTCCTTGCCGGGATGACGGTTCTGCTGGTTTTTCATGATCGCGATCCAGTGGTCGAAGGACACGCATCGGCAAGCGCCGGTGCAGGGCCACGGTGGTCCCGGCAGGGTTAATCGCAGGCGAAAAAACAGTGATCGGCGGCGCAGTGTTTTCCAGCGTTCAGGCCAGGCCGGTCATGGCTTGATCTGCTGGCCGCTGCCCTGCGGCACGCTGTCGTAATAGCGACCGGTGCGGGAGTCGAAGACGCGGTTGGGGCCGACCGGCTTCACCCCGGGAATGATGCGGCCATTGCGGTCATAGACCTTGTCCGGCAGCGCTGGACTGGGCGCGGGCATCACCTGCGCCGGGCCGGTGGCGCGGATCGGCTGCGCGGGCTGCGGCGAGGGCAGCGGCTGGGGCTGCGGGCGCGCCGGTTGCGGCGGCGGGACCACCGGGGCCGGCGCCACCACCGTGCTGCTGCGGGTGGTGGTCGGATTGCCGGTCGGCACCTGGGCCTGCGCGGACAGGGGCAGCAGGGCCGACAGCAGCAGGACAAGGCAGGGTTTCATGGCAGGCTCCGGGGTGGTTCACCGCCAGCCTGCGCCTGCCGCCGTGTGCCAGCCATGAACGGCCATCACACTTGCAAGCGCGTCGCCGCACCCCCACCTCTGCCGCATCCCAAGGCCACACCCACGGAGAGCCGGCATGACCGCTTTCGATCTGACGCCCCCCACTGCCGCCCAGGCCGATGCGCTGGTCGCCGGCCTCAGCGCCGAAGAGCGTCGCGTACTGCTGCAGCACGGCACCGAAGCACCGTTCTGCGGCGTGTTCCTGGACAACAAGCGCGAGGGTGTCTACTGCTGCCGCCTGTGCGCGCTGCCGCTGTTCCGGTCCAGCACCAAGTTCGATTCGGGCACTGGCTGGCCCAGCTTCTTCGCCCCGTTCGACCCGGCGCACGTGCGCGAGATCCGCGACAGCAGCCATGGCATGGTGCGCACCGAGATCACCTGCGCCCGCTGCGGCAGCCACCTGGGACACGTGTTCCCGGACGGCCCGCCGCCCACCCACGAGCGCCATTGCCTGAACTCGGTCTCACTTTCATTCACCGCCAATGGCGAGCCGTGGCCCGATCCGCTGCAGCGTGGCGGCGCCGAGGCCGGCGTAGCGGCCTGAAGCGCACCGGATCAGGCCGCTGACCGACTTCACAGAATTCCCTCTTCAGAAATACCGGTGTCGGGCCGACAAGGAGATATCCCCCCTCCTTGCGTCGCGCCATGCTCATCATCGTTGGATTCCTGGTCGTCATCATCAGCGTGCTGGGCGGCTACCTCGGCGCACACGGTCGCCTGGGCGCGCTGTGGCAGCCCTACGAACTGGTCATCATTGGTGGCGCGGCCGTCGGTGCGTTCCTGGTCGGCACCCCGGCCAAGACGGTCAAGCAGACCCTGCAGGCGATGGTCGGCGTGTTCAAGGGCCCGCGCTACAAGCAGCAGGACTACATCGATGTCCTCAGCCTGGTGTACGAACTGCTCAACAAGGCCCGCCGTGAGGGCTTCATGGCGCTGGAAGACCATGTCGAGCGTCCGGCTGAAAGCGCGCTGTTCGGCAACTACCCGAAGGTGCAGGCCGACCATCACCTGATCGACTTCATCACCGACTGCCTGCGCCTGATGATCGGCAGCAACATCGAGCCGCACGAGCTGGAGCCGCTGCTGGAACTGGAGCTTGAAAAGCACCACGCCGAAGCGATGGCGCCCTCGCAGGTGATGAACAAGGTGGCCGATGGCCTGCCCGGCTTCGGCATCGTGGCCGCGGTGCTGGGCATCGTCATCACCATGGGCTCGATCGGTGGCGACATCGTGGAAGTGGGTGGCCATGTGGCCGGCGCGCTGGTCGGCACCTTCCTGGGCATCCTGCTGGGCTATGGCTTCGTCGGCCCGATGGCCTCGGCGATGGAAGCCCGTGCCGAACAGGACAGCCGCATCTACGAATCGGTGAAAACCGCCCTGCTGGCCTGCCTGCGTGGCTACAACCCGAAAATCGCGCTGGAATTCGCCCGCAAGACGCTGCCGTCGAACGTGCGCCCGGCGTTCTCCGATTTCGAGCAGCACCTGAAGACGGTCAAGTAAGCCATGGCCGAGACCAAGCCCACCGTCATCGTCCGCCGGGTCAAGAAGGCCGGCCACGCCGCCCATCACGGCGGTTCGTGGAAGGTGGCCTATGCCGACTTCGTGACCGCGATGATGGCCTTCTTCCTGGTGCTGTGGCTGATGGCCAGCACCAGCAAGCCCGAGCGCGCGGCCATTTCCGAGTACTTCCGCAACCCCAGCCCGCTGGTCGGTTCCAGCGCCACCCCGGCGCCGGGCATGGCCGGGCCCGGTGGCGCCAGCACCTCGATGATCAAGCTGGGCGGCGCCACCGATGTCTCGCGCGGCAACAGCAACGATCCCTTCCAGAACCAGCAGAAGGCGATCCCGCAGCCGGTGGACGAGCAGCAGCGCGACAAGCAGCAGCTGGAAGCGCTGATGAAGGAACTGCAGGAAGCGATCAGCCGCAGCCAGGCGCTGGAACCGTTCAAGGACCAGCTGCTGCTGGACCTGACCCCGGAAGGCCTGCGCATCCAGATCGTGGACAAGCAGAACCGGCCGATGTTCGACCTCGGCAGCGCCACGCTGAAGCCGTACACGCAGCAGATCCTGCATGAGCTGGCCGAGTACCTGAACCACGTGCCGAACCGGATCAGCCTGACCGGCCACACCGACATCACCGCCTATTCGGCCGCACGTGGCTATGGCAACTGGGAACTGAGTGCCGACCGTGCCAACGCCGCGCGGCGTGCATTGATCGATGGCGGCATGGACGACAGCAAGATCACCCGCGTGGTCGGCCTGTCCTCGTCGGTGCTGTTTGACAAGACCGACCCGCAGAACCCGATCAACCGCCGCATCAGCATCGTGGTGATGACCAAGGCCGCTGAAGAAGCCGCACTGGCCGGCGCCGGACCGCAGGTGGGCCTGTCGGCCACCACCGTGGACCCGGATGTGCAGGCGGCGCAGGGCCAGCCACCTGCGGACGCCACCGCGCCCGCCGTGGCGCGCTGATCCATTCCGCCGGGCATGGCCCGGCGGGCGCATTGCGCGGCACCCGGTACAATGGCGGTCTTTCCGTTTCCAGGTGATTCCACCCATGTCCCAGTCGTCCAAGGCCAAGCGCGACAAGCGCAAGAAGCATCAGGCCAAGCGCCCCTTCCTCCGTCTGAACGCCCGCGAGCAGGTGCAGAACCACGCCGTGCTGCTCAGCGAAGACGGCCAGGCCGTAGCGGCCATCGGCCTGCAGGGCCGTGAGTGGCTGCTGGCCATCGGCGGCCAGACCATGGGCAACGCCGACAACCCGGTGCCGATGCTGGCCATGCTCAAGCACCTGTCGAACATGCAGGAAGCCGAAGGCCGCACGGTCACCCTGGAATACTCCGAGCTGATGCAGAAGCTGCTGGACACCCTGGCTGCTGAAGCAGGCCAGACTGCCGAGGAGTACCTGGACAAGCTGGTGGCCGAGTTCGCCAGCGAGCAGGCCGAAGACGCAGCCGCAGAAGGCGAAGCGGCTGCCGATGAGGCTGCTGACGAGACCACCGGCGCCGAAGGCGCTGCCGACGCCGAGGCCACCCCGGCCACCGACGCCGACGGCAAGCCGCAGGCCTGATCCGGCCGCGGCGGTGTCGGTCTACGTCGATGACGCGGTGCATCCCTGGCGCGGTCAGCGCTGGGCGCACCTGATGGCCGATACCCTGGCCGAGCTGCACGCCATGGCGGCGCAGCTCGGCATTCCACCGCGGGCCTTCCAGAACAAGGCCAGCGGTGCACATTACGATGTCACTGCAGACCTGCGTGCGCAGGCAATCGCGCTGGGCGCCCGTGCGATTTCCCGGCACACCGACCGCGCGCTGGTCAAAGCGGTGATCGCCAACGCCAGAGCGCAATACCGGCCGTAGATGGGTGTGGGTAGCGCCGGGCCATGCCCGACGAGCGCGCAGCGCGGCAGGAAGCCGCCGGGCATGGCCCGGCGCTGCCGATCAATCTCAGAACGGGTCGCTGCCCAGCCGCACTTCCACGTTCAGCAGTGAACACAGTGCCAGCAGCGCGTCGTCATCGCGGGTCAGTGCCATCCAGCCACTGAAGCCGTCGTTGCCGGCATCCACGCTCCACAGGGTGTAGTTGTGCTCGCGCAGGCGGTCGAAGGCGGTGCTCATCAGCTGCACGCCATCCAGGTCCACTGCGAAATCCTCATCGTCCAGGTCACCACCCCAGTCCGGCTGCAGGTTGAAGCGCGCCGACAGTTCGTTGACGGCCGACTGCAGCGAATCCAGATCGTCGCGCTCAACTTCGAAACCGGACTGCCAGGCAATGGCGGTGAACAGCGCCGGCAGCCAATCGCTGTCGGCTTCCAGCGGCTGACCCTCCTCGGCCAGGCGCTCGCGCCAGCGGTTGAACTGCTGCAGGGCCAGTTCTTCATCGCCCGGGTTGATCAGCACCAGCAGGTTCCAGACCCGCGCCTCGAAGTCGTCCTCGTCGAAATCGTGGGCATCTTCCTCGAAGTCGAAATAGTCGCTGTTGTCGGGCATGGCAGAACGTCCTCGGGGGCAGGCGGGCATTCTACGGTTTATCCTGTCGCCCTGAAGTCGGCCGCGGTGGCCGTCACTGTGAATGAAGCGATGAGCGATACTCCTCCCGACCACCTAGCGATCAACCCGGCCAGCCCCTTCCACGATGCGCAGGCCCTGGAACGCGGCGTTGGCGTGCGTTTCAACGATGTCGAGCGCGACAACGTCGAGGAATACTCGGTCAGCGAAGGCTGGATCCGCGTGCAGGCCGGCAAGGCCCGCGATCGTCGCGGCAACCCGATGACCATCAAGGTCAAGGGCAAGGTCGAGGCGTACTTCCTGGAAGCCAAGCCGGAATAACCGGTCCTTGTGGAGTCGAGCCATGCTCGACTGCAGTTCGTTCCCGGCTTGTGACGCCGGGAGCAACAGCCGCCGGGCATGGCCCGGCGCTACCGCGGCAGGGTCATTCGCGCTTGCGCGATTCCAGCAGATCCAGGTTGCGGATCAGACGCCGTGCGATCTCATCGGACACCACCCCGCGACGGGTCAGCCGGAACAGCTCCTCACGTTCTGCAGTGAGGCCAGCATTGCGCAGCTGGCGGTAGCCCATCTCCATCCGGTTCACCTTTTCCGGGTCCACATCGGGATTGTCGCGGTCCAGGTGACGCTGGTACAGCAGGCTTACCCGCGATGCCGCGTCGTTGTACAGCTGCACGTTCTCGGTGTTCTGGTTCAGCACCAGCTGCTGGCGCATGCGCTCCACCCCGGCCAGGGCCGCCTTCGAGGACAGTTTGCGGGCCAGGTCCTCTTCCTTGCGTTCGCCCGAATCGGCCGGTAACTGCAGGCCCTTCAGCAGCTGCGGCAAGGCCACGCTGGCGCCGACCAGCGAGAACAGGATCACCGCAGCGGCCAGGAAGATCACCAGATCGCGTGCCGGGAACGGGCTGCCATCGGGCAGGAACAGCGGCAGCGTCAACACACCGGCCAGGGTGATCGCACCGCGCACGCCGGCCACCGAAGTGGCCACCACGATGCGCCAGTTCGGTGCCTCGCCGTGCTCCAGCCCGCGCCTGCGCGCACGCAGCAGGTTCCAGCGCAGCGACAGCCACACCCACAGCAGGCGCAGCGCGATCAGCGTTGCGTTGATCACCAGCACGTAGACCAGCAACCACCATGCGCTCTGGTGGCCGCTCTCGTTCATGGTGGTGGTGGCGCGTTCGACAATGCCCGGCAACTGTTCGCCCAGCAACACGAACATGATGCCGTTGAAGCTGAACTGCAGCATGTTCCAGACCCCGGCGCGCTGCACCCGCATGCTGCCGGAGACGCGGCCGGTCATTTCCACGTAGCTCATCGAGATGCCGGCTGCGACCGCTGCCAGGATGCCGGACGCGTTGATTTCTTCGGCGAGCAGGTAGGCCGCGAACGGAATCAACAGGTTGACCAGCATCGCCGCGCCCGGCTCTTCGCCGAAGCGGCGCCACAGCCAGCGCTGGAACGTGGACACGCCCAGGGTGACCGCCACGCCGACCGCCAGGCCGGCCACGGCCACCCACAGGAAGGTCAGCGAGGCAGTGGCGAGCGAGAAGGTGCCGGTCATCACCGCTGCCACGGCGAAGCGGAAGCAGACCAGGCCCGACGCATCGTTGAGCAGCGACTCCCCTTCCAGGATGTGCATCAGGCGCTTGGGAATCGGCGCTTTGGCCGCAATCGCGCCCACTGCTACCGGGTCGGTCGGCGACACGATCGCCGCCAGTGCGAAGCACACCGCCAGCGGCATCACCGGAATCATCCAGTGGATCAGCAGGCCGGCGCCGATGACGGTGAACACCACCAGCCCGAACGCCAGTTCAAGGATCGCGCCCTTGTCGCGGAACAGGCCCTGCTTGGGGATGCGCCAGCCATCGAGGAACAGCAGCGGCGGCAGGAACAACAGGAAGAACACTTCCGGTTCCAGCGCGTGCCCGCGGTTGAACACCCCGGCGATCACCGCGCCAAGGCCGATCTGCACCAGCGGCAGTGGCAACGAGAAGGGCAGGACGCGAACCAGGTAGCCGCTGGCGACAACGGCCACCAGCATCGCCAGGACGACTTCGATGGTGTGCATGCTTATTCCAGGAACAGCGCAGGGGGCCGGAAAACCGGGGTACGCCGGGGGACTGGAAAAAACTTAACACAGCAGGCCGCTGCTGCGGCCTGCGATCTGAATACGCGTCAGCGCTGCGACAGCAAACGCTGCGCGACCTGCGCCACGATGTCCTGCGGCCTGTCCTGCGACAGCAGGGGGTTCATGCGGGGTGCTGCGCGTGCGGGCCGCCATCGAAGCGGTAGATGTCCATTGCCAGGAACCCGGCATCGATTCCCGCATCGATGCGCTGCGCACCCAGGTCATCGCCACCGGCTGCACCCATTGCGAAGTACAACGGCAGCAGATGCTCGTCGGTGGGGTGTGCGCGTTCGGCAAACGGCGCCTGGCGGCGATAGTCGAACAGCGTCTGGCGATCATTGGCCAGCAGGCGCTGCTCCATCCATTCGATGAAGGGCCGCACATACGGCGCTTCCTTGCCCTGCTGGTAATCGCCCCAGTCGTGTAGGTTGTGGGTGATGCTGCCCGAGCCGACCAGCAGCACGCCCTGATCGCGCAGCGGCGCCAGCG
Organism: Stenotrophomonas sp. STEN046; assembly: GCF_056759755.1. Classification (NCBI taxonomy): domain Bacteria; kingdom Pseudomonadati; phylum Pseudomonadota; class Gammaproteobacteria; order Lysobacterales; family Lysobacteraceae; genus Stenotrophomonas; species Stenotrophomonas sp. STEN046. The sequence continues at coordinate 64,780 of NZ_JBRRDR010000014.1, read as the reverse complement.
CACGCCCCAGTGCGTACTGGTGCTGGGGGCCGAGCATCGGCTGGATCGACAGCGGTACCACCGGGATATCGGCCTGCGGATGCAGCAGCCGCAGCGGCACCCACGCACCGTGGTCCAGACCGCGCTGTGGATCCACCGCTGCCGGCAGGCCAGCTGCAGCGAGGCGGGCGGCCACCTCTTCGGCCAGCGCCGGGTCGCCCGGTGCCGGGTACTGGATCTCGAACAGTTCGCGCGGGAAGCCGCCGAAATCGTGGATGGTCGGCGGCTGGCGATGACCACCGACCAGCGGCTGCCGGGCCAGCCAATGCGCCGAGGCGATGACGATCGCACGCGGTGCCGGCAGCGCGCGGGCCAGCTCGGCCAGGCGCACGCCCACCTGGCCGGGATGCAACGCGGTCATCGGCGAACCGTGGGAGATGTACAGCGAAGGCAGGCGGGACATGGTTTTCTCCAGTGGCAGAGACAACATCAATCACAGACGGCAATCAGCGCGAACGCAGGGTCCAGCGGCCATCGCCCAGCAGGAACAGCACCACCAGCGCCAGCGCCCAGAACGCCGGATATTCCCAGCCACCGCCGGCATTGGCGAAGCTGAAACCGTTGGCGCCGTGCACGGTGACGATGGTGCCCAGCAGCAGCGGCACACCCACCAATCCTGCCCAGCGCGCATAGATGCCCAGCAGCAGCGCGACGGATATCGTCAGTTCCACGGCGATGGTCAGATAACCCAGCACGCCAGGCAGGCCCAGCGACTGGAAATACACGGCGGTGCCCGCCGGCGTGAACACCAGCAGTTTGGTCAGTGCATGCACCAGGAACAGCGCACCCAACGCCAGCCGCAGCAGGGTGGCGGCGTAGGGCGCGAGGGGGGAAACGGGAGCGGTGGTGGCGTTCATGGGACAGCTCGGGAAGGGACGATGCACAGGTTATTGCACCTTCACGGGCGGATAAATACGATCATTCGACCGTATTTATTTCAAAAGGCGCAACAATGGACACTATTGAGGCCATGCGAGTGTTCGTTGCTGTGGTCGAGCGCAACGGCTTCAGCGCCGCCGCGCAGGCGTTGGACCTGTCCACTGCCGGGGTCACCCGACAGGTCGCGGCGCTGGAAAAGCGCCTGTCCACCCGCCTGCTCCACCGCACCACCCGCCGCGTCAGCCCGACCAGTACCGGGGCCGCCTATTACGCGCAGTGCGTGCGCCTGCTGGCCGAATTCGATGCGCTGGAGGCCAGCATTGGCGCGCAGGCGTTGGAACCGTCCGGCACGCTGCGGATCAACGCGCCGGTCAGCTGGGGCATCGCCCGCCTCGGCCCGCTGCTGGCCGGTTACCGGGCGCGCTACCCGCAGGTGGAGCTGGACCTGGCGCTGTCCGACCGCCTGGTGGACATGGTGGAAGAGGGCTACGACGTCGCCATCCGCATCACCCGCGAACCCAGCCCGGCGCTGATCGCGCGCCGCCTGGGTCAATCGCGGATCACCCTGTGTGCCGCCCCTGCCTACCTGGCCGCACGCGGTACGCCGCAGCTGCCGCAGGACCTGCAGGGCCACGATTGCCTGGGCTACAGCTACTGGGCATCGGGCAATCAGTGGCCACTGCAGGGGCCGGCCGGCGAAGTGAAGGTTGCAGTGAACAGCCTGCTGCAGGCCAACAACGGCGACGTGCTGCGCGAGGCCGCCATCGCCGGTCTCGGCATCATCCTGCAACCGGATTTCCTGCTGCAGGACGCACTCGACGATGGCCGCCTGGTGCCGGTGCTTCCCGAGTGGGAAGCCGCGCCGATCGGCATCTTCGCTGTCTACACCAGCCGCAGCCACCTGGCGCCGAAGGTGCGCAGCTTCATCGACCACCTGGTGGAGGTTGGGGTGTAGCCGAGTCTGGCGCTTGCCGGCCAGCGTCCGGCACTACCGTCATGTTGCGGTCTGGTAGTGCCGGCCGCTGGCCGGTAAATACGAAACCCGCTCAGGCAGCGACTTCATCCAGCGCATCGATGATCTGTTGCAGCGGCGCCGGTCGCCCCAGCAGGTACCCCTGCACCTGGTCGCAGCCATGCGCGGCCAGCCAGTCCAGCTGCCCGGGTGTTTCCACACCTTCGGCGATGATCGTCAGCCCCATGCTGTGGCCCAGCGACAGCAACGCACGGCAGATCGAGGCATTGCGTGGATTGGTTTCCACGTCGGCCACAAAGCTGCGGTCGATCTTGAGGATGTCCAGCGGCAGATGCTGCAGGTAGGACATGCTCGAGTAGCCGGTACCGAAATCATCCAGCGACACGCTGATGCCCTGCTCATGCAGGCGCTGCATGGTCTGCAGTGCCTGTGCCGGCTTGCGCATCAGGCTGCTCTCGGTCAGCTCCACATGCAGCGCGCCGCGAGCCAGGCCGAAATCCTGCTGTGCGCGGGTGAACTCGGCCACCAGATCGCTGTTGAAGAACTGCACCGCCGACACGTTCACCGCGATCGACAGCTCGCCCCAGCCTGCGTCCACCAGTTGCCGCTGTGCCTGCGCCGCTGCGCGGATCACCCAGCGCCCCAGCGCCAGGATCAACCCGGTGTCCTCGCACAACTGGATGAACTCGCTGGGCGGAATGAAGCTGCCGTCGGCCTGTGGCCAGCGCAGCAGCGCTTCCAGCGACGCCGGGCTGCCGTCGCTGGCATGCCGGATCGGCTGGAAATACAGCTGAAATTCGTTGTCGATTGCCGCGTGGATGCGCCCGGCCAGGCGCAGGCGGTCGGCCAGGCGGGTGGTCACGGCCGCATCGAACCAGGCCACCACGTTGCCTTCGGCACGCGCTGCGTGCGCGGCCTGCGCCGCCATGCCGATCACCTGCTCGGCGCTGTGCCCTGCCCCGGCAACGCATACCGCAACGCCGATGCGGGGTTCGAACTGATGCAGCGAATCCTGCCCGCGCATCGGTGCCGACACGATCTGCAGCAGGTCGTCCAGCACGCGCTGGGCGTTGTGCTCCGGCGCGATGGCCAGCACGAAATCTTCCGACGGCTGGAACGCCAGCAGGCCGAAGCGCGCGCCCAGCCCGCCCAGGCGCGAGGCCATCGACTGCAGTACCGCATCGCCGATCTCGCGGCCCAGCGTATCGGCCACCAGCTGCAGGCCGCGCAGTTGCACGTAGGCGATGGTGTAGCCGTTGGCCTGTTCGTCCAGCTGCTCACTCAACGCGCGCACATTGAGCAGGCCGGTGGCCGGGTTGTGGCGCGCGTGATAGGCCAGGTCGCGTTCGTAGGCCAACCGCTCGCTGACATCCTCGGCCAGCACCAGGCAGGCCGGCTGGCCGTCGAAATCCAGCTGCGACAGGTGCACGCGCACTTCGAATACGCTGCCGTCCTTGCGCTGGTGCAGGCGCACCGCTGCATCCTGCAGCTCGCCACTGCGAACCTGCGCGATCGCACCCTTGACCTCCTCCCAGCCCTCGCGCGGGCGGATGTCGAGGATGCTCATCGCCAGGAATTCGTCGCGGCTGTAGCCATACTGCTGCACCGCCGCGTCGTTGACTTCGATGAAGCGCAGGGTGTCCGGGTCGAATACCCAGAAGGGGGCGGGATTGCGGTCGAACAGCAGGCGGAAACGGCGCTCGACCTGCAGCATCTGCTCGCGTGCCCGGTAGCGCTCGCTGAGGTCGGTCAGCGCGCCGATCATCCGGCGCTCACGGTCGGCCACCGCCACCCGCTGGCCACGTGCAGCGACCCAGCGCACCGCACCGCCGGGCAGCACCAGACGGAATTCTTCATCGAGCACCGCGTTGCCGGCAAAGGCCTGGTCGAACGCCTGCTGCATGCGTGCACTGTCATCGTGGTGGACGCGGGCGAAGAACTCGGCCACCGGCAGTGCGTCGGTCTGCACGCCGAAGATCTCGCGGGCCAGCGGCGACCAGCGCAGCAGGGCCGCGTCTTCATCGACATACCAGGTGCAGACGCGCCCGACCTGATGGGCCAGGCGCAGCTCGGCATGGCCGGTGCGCAGTTCCTCGGCCATCGACTGCTGGCGGTGCGTGCTGCGGCGCACCGCATACAGCAGCACCAGCAGCACCGCGGCATACGCCAGCATGATGGCAATGGCCGCCTGCAGATAGGGCCACCACGGTGCCAGCACGTCTTCGTCGGCCAGGCCCACCTGCACCGCCAACGGGCTGTGTTCGAGCGTGCTGATGGTGGAGATGCGCGGCACCTGGTCGACCGCTCCGGGGATGCTGCCGAGCTCGACCACCGCCTGCCGGCCCAGCAGCGTGCGCGCCGGCAGTGTGTAGCGGCGGCCGACGGTGCCATCGGGATTGGGAACGCGGGCCAGCATGTAGCCGTCGGCATCGCTGATGGAGGCCAGGCCGTTGGGGCCGACGTCCAGGCCGCCGACGATCCGCTGCAGCTCACCGCAGCGCAGCCGCGCCAGCAGCCAGCGGTCACCGGCCATCGGCAGCGCCAGCGGTATCACCCAGCCGCCGTCGTTGGCGCGCTGCGGTGGCCCGATGTACAGCGCACTGCCCTGCCCGCGCCGTTGCGGGTCGGTCCACAACGGCAACTGCAGGTCGCCCTTGCCCGCCGTCAGCGCGCGGCCATAGGTGTCGAGCACGACGATGCTGTGCAGTTCGGCGTGTCGCCGCAGAACGCCGGCGATGGCTGCATCCAGCAGCGCCGGCGCCTGCGCAGGCACCGAGCGGAACAGTTCGCCTGCATCGGCAGCGATGCCGCCCATCGCCCGTTCCAGGTTGCGCAGTTCAAGTGCCAGCAGGCGCTCGCTGCCCACCGCCAACGCGCGGCTCTGCCGCTGCGCCGCTTCCAGCCGGCGCTGGTAGTCGTTGGCCAGCATCACCGCCAGGCCCACCGCCAACAGCACGCCCAGCGCGACGCCGCCCCAGGTAATGGCACGCAACGGCCGCGCCAGCGCATGTCTCAGCGCCGGCATCGGTCGGTCTTCCCTGTGCAGTCGGCTGGCTTCATGCGCGAACGATTCCTCCACGTCCCCGACCTCAACGGCCGGCGGACGCCATTCTTGACGCCTCGACCCGTCCTGCATGCTCCCTCCCCCGGGCGCCGCAGGCTTCCAGAGCGCAGCATGCACCACGGCGATGACCGCGTGAAGATCGCCGGAGCGTGTTCAGCCAGATCGCGCACAGTGCTGGCCCGGCCTGGATGCGTGCGGTCGGCCCGCAGCGGATTAGACTTGGCGTTTTCCGCCGCAAGAGAAGTCCATGTCCAAGCTGCGCCGCCCCACTCTGGCACTGGCCATCATCGCCAGCCTGTCCCTGGCCGCCTGCGACCGTCCGGCCGAACCGGCCGCCAGCGCCGCCGCACCGGCCGCTGCGGCCCCCGCCGCCGCCAAGCCGATGCTGGGCAGTTTCGGTTTCGACGCCAGTGGCATGGACCGCAGCCTCACCGCCGGTGACGACTTCTTCGGTTTCGCCAACGGCAGCTGGGTCAAGAACACCGAGATCCCGGCCGATCGCTCGCGCTTTGGCAGCTTCAACGTGATCGCCGAGAAGACCCAGGCCGATACCCGCGCCATCCTTGAAGGGGCTGCCGGCAATGCCCAGGCCAGCGGCGAAGACAAGCTGATCGGCGACTACTACGCCGCCTACATGGATGAGGCCGGCATCGAACAGCGCGGCCTGGCGCCGGTGCAGCCGCAGTTGAAGTCGATCGATGCGATCGCCGACAAGGCCGGCCTGGCCCGCGCCCTTGGCGGCGATCTGCGCGCCGACGTCGACCTGCTCAACGCGACCAATTTCTACACCGACCGCCTGTTCGGCCTGTGGGTGTCGGTGGACCTGCTGCAGCCCGACCGCACCGCGCCGTACCTGGTGCAGGGTGGCCTGGGCATGCCCGACCGCGATTTCTACCTGGGCGATGGCCGCATGGCCGACCTGCGCAAGCAGTACCAGGCCTACATCGCGCAGGTGCTGCAGCTGGCCGGCGTGGCCGATCCTGCCGGCAAGGCCAAGCGCATCCTCGCACTGGAAACCCGGATCGCGCAGGCGCACGCCACCCAGGAAGAAACCAATGACGTGACCAAGGGCGCCAACCCCTGGACCCAGGCCGATTTCAACGCCAAGGCGCCGGGCATGGATTGGGCCGCCTTCCTCGACGCGGCCAAGCTTGGCCAGCAGCAGGACTTCATCGTCTGGCAGCCCAAGGCCGTGGCCGGCCTGTCCAAGCTGGTGGCCACCGAGCCGCTGGATGCCTGGAAGGACTACATGACCTTCCATGCGCTGGACCGCGCCGCCGCCTACCTGCCGAAGAAATTCGCCGATGCACGCTTCGCCTTCCATGGCACCGCGCTGAGTGGCACCCCGCAGCAGAGCGACCGCTGGAAGCGTGCGGTGGACGATGCCAACCATGCCGTCGGCGAAGCCATCGGCAAGCGCTACGTCGAAAAGCACTTCGATGCGAAGACCAAGGAACGTGCCGACGAGATGGCAAAGAACATCATCGCCGCCTTCTCCAAGCGCATCGATGCACTGGCCTGGATGTCACCGCAGACCAAGGCCAGCGCCAAGGCCAAGGTGGCCGGCCTGACCGTGGGCATGGGCTATCCGGAAAAGTGGCGCGACTACAGCGGCCTGGATATCCGCCGCGATGATCCGCTGGGCAATGCGCAGCGCGCCGAACTGTTCGAGTACCAGCGCAACATCGCCAAACTCGGCAAGCCGGTGGACCACAGCGAGTGGGCGATGCTGCCGCAGACCATCAACGCGATGAACGTGCCGCTGGAAAACCGCCTGGTGTTCCCGGCCGCGATCCTGCAGCCGCCGTTCTTCGATGGCGCAGCCGACGATGCGGTGAACTACGGTGCAATCGGTGCGGTGATCGGCCACGAGATCAGCCACGGCTTCGACAATGCCGGCGCGCTGTTCGACGAGACCGGCAAGCTGCACAACTGGTGGACGGCCGAAGACCTCAAGCAGTTCAACGCCGCCGGCGATGCACTGGCCGCGCAATTCAGCAGCTACGAGCCGTTCCCCGGCGTACACGTGAACGGCAAGCTGACCCTGGGCGAGAACATCGCCGATGTCGCCGGTCTGGGTACTGCCTATGACGCCTACCAGCTGTCGCTGCAGGGCAAGCCGGGCCAGACCCTGGAAGGCTTCACGCCGGACCAGCGCTTCTTCCTCGGCTTCGCCCAGGCATGGCGCAGCAAGAGCCGCGAGCAGGCACTGCGCAATTCGCTGCTGACCGACGTGCATGCACCGGGCCAGTTCCGTGCATTGACCGTGCGCAACATCGACGCCTGGTATCCGGCGTTCGAAGTGAAGGAAGGCCAGAAGCTGTACCTGGCCCCGGACAAGCGGGTCAAGGTGTGGTGATGTGATTGGAACGGGCGCCGCGAGGCGCCCGTTCTGCATTTGCCTCGGTAATTGCCGACCGTGGTCGACACCTGCAACGGTAGCTGCCGACCTTGGTCGGCATCCCCAGAGTCCATCCACGCATGGCGTGGATCTAGCGGCGTGGCCGCCTGGCCAGCAGCAGCACCGCGGCAGTGGCGAAGGCTGCCGCCACCCACAGATTCGCGCGCAGACCCAGGCCATCCAGCAGCCGGCCGCCGCCCCATGCCCCCAGCGCGATACCGATGTTGAATACCGCCACGTACAGTGCGGTAGCGATCTCCACCGCCTGCGGTGCGGCCTTCATCATCCAGGTCATCAGCCCCACCGATACGCCGCCATACGCCAGGCCCCACAGCAACAACACCGCAACGCCGCCCGACGGCGTGCCGCCCACCAGCAGGAACAGCAGCGGCGTCAGCAACAGGCCCAACGCAATCGCCAGCAGCACGCCACGCGGTTGCCGTGCGGCCAAGGGCCCTGCGATGAAGTTGCTGGCGATACCGGCAACGCCATAGGCGAACAGCAGCACACCGATCCACTGCGCTTCCACGCCCGATACCGCAGTCAGCAACGGCCGCACGTAGGTAAAGGCAACGAAGTGCCCGGCCACCAGCAACAGGGTCAGCAGCAGGCCGCGCTGCAGGCCGCGATGGCCGAGCTGCTGCGCGAACTCTGGCAGCCGCACCGAGCTTGCCACCGGCAACGCCGGCATCACCAGCAGGTGCAGCAGCAGCACGGCGGCACTGAACACCGCCATGGCCGCGAAGGCGGCACGCCAGCCCAGCGCTTCACCGATCAGCGCCCCCAGCGGTACGCCCAGCACCGAGGCCGCAGCCACACCGCCGAAGATGATCGCGGTTGCCAGCCCGACGCGCTCGGCCGGCACCAACCGGCCTGCCAGGCCACCGGCGATCGCCCAGATGCCCCCCATGCAGAACCCTACCAGCACCCGCGCCGCCAGCAGCCAGCCGATGCCCGGTGCCAGCGCCGAGGCGATGTTGGCCAGCAGCAGCAGGGCCAGCAGCGCACACAGGATGCGCCGGCGATCGATGCCACCGGCCACCATCACCACCAGCGGAGCGAACAGCGCCGCCAACAGCGCCGGCAACGAAATCATCAGGCCCGTGGTGCCGGTGGAAGCCCCCAGACTGTCGGCGATCAGGTTCAGCAGACCGACCGGCAGCATTTCGGTGGTAACCACCGAGAACGTCGCCAGGCCGGCGGCAGCCACTGCCCACCAGGGATGGCGGACCGCAGGCATGGCAACCGCGCGCGGGACACTCATCGTGCTGCCCCTTCAACCGCTGCGGCGCCGCACGGGGCATGCAGCCGCCGTTGCACGATGCAGGCCACTGCCAGCGCGGCGATGCCGGCGCACACGGCGACGGCAAACCCCGCACGCACGCCGCGGCCATCGACCACCTGCCCCGACAACGCGGCGCCGAGGGCGACACCGATGTTGAGCCCAGCCAACAGCCAGGTCATGCCTTCGGTCAACCGTGCTCCGGGCACGCGCTGCTCGACCAGCGACATCGCCACGATCATCGTCGGCGCGAAGAACGCCCCGGCCAGCAGCAGCACCGCTGCCAGTGCCGGCAGGCTGGCGACCCACAACAATGGCAGCGTGGTCAGCGCGGTGGCCAGCGCGCCCAGCAGCAGCAGGCGATGCGGCGGCGCCTGGCGCTTCAGTGCACCGAACAGCAGGCCGGCCACGCAGCTGCCCACCGCATAGACCGACAGCACCAGACTGGCCGCCAACGGCTGCCCACGCTGCTCGGCGAAGGCCACGCTGGTGATGTCGACGGTGCCGACAATCACGCCCATCGCGAGCATCAACAGCGCCAGCAGGCGGATCTCCGGCTGCCGCAGCAATGAACCGGACGTGGTTGCGCCATCGATGCGCTGCGGCCGCGGCGCGGTATTCCGCTGCAGCACCAGCGCCGCCATGCCGGCCACCAGCATCAGGGCAGCGGCGAGCACGCCGGCCGGTGGCCAGATCGCCACCGACAGGCCCACCGACAAGGGCGGCCCGGCGATGAAGGTGATCTCATCGAACACCGTTTCCAGCGAGTAGGCGGTCTGCAGTTGCGGACGGCCGCGATGGATCGCGGTCCAGCGCGCCCGCACCATTGCCGAGGCACTGGGCATGCAGCCGGCAAGCATCGCCGTGGCGAACAATGTCCAGAGCGGTGCCTGCAGCACCGTGCAGGCCAACAACAGCAGCAGGCCGCCTGCACTGAGTGCCGTGGCCCACGGCAGCACCCGTCCCTGGCCGTGGCGATCCACCCAGCGCGAGACCTGCGGCGACAGCAACGCGTAGGTCAGCACGAAGGTGGCCGACACTGCACCGGCCAGCGCATAGCTGCCGCGCAGCTGCGACAGCAGGGTGATGATGCCGATTCCAGTCATCGGCAGCGGCAGCCGCGCCAGCAGTCCGGCCAGGGCAAGGCCGGTGGTGCCGGGAACGGCGAACAGCTCGCGGTAGGGGGTGAACATCGCAATCTCCAGGGCAGCGACTTGCCTGGCGCGCAGCGCGCCACGACAATACATACAGGGCGTATGAATAAGAGGCTACATTCATACGTCGCGTATGTAAACAATCATGCACGCCGTATGTAAGGAGCTCCGGATGGTCCGCCGCACCCGCGCCGAGATGGAAGAAACCCGCGCCACCCTGTTGGCCACCGCCCGCCGGGTGTTCGCCCAGCACGGCTATGCCGCCACATCGATGGACGACCTGACCGCGCAGGCCGGGCTGACCCGTGGTGCGCTGTACCACCACTTCGGCGACAAGAAGGGATTGCTGGCGGCAGTGGTCGCACAGCTCGACGCCGAGACCGATCTGCGCCTGCAGGCAATCAGCGACCACGCCGATGATGCGTGGGCGGGGTTCGTGCAGCGCTGTCGCGCCTATCTGAACATGGCGCTGGAACCGGAGATCCAGCGCATCGTGCTGCGTGATGCACGCGCCGTACTCGGCGGTGCGTCGCCGGAATCGCAGCGCCATTGTGTGAACTCAATGCAGCGCCTGATCGAGCAGTTGATTGCACAGGGGGTGATAGCCCCGGTGGAGGCGCAGGCGCTGGCGTCGCTGATCTATGGCAGCCTGGCCGAGGCCGCGTTCTGGATTGCCGAAGGTGAGGACGGCGATGCACGGTTGCGGCAGGCGACGATGGCGCTGGAGATGTTGCTGCGTGGGCTGAAACCGGCCGGGTAGTGCCTATCCACGCATGGCGTGGATCTACTGCGGAATCCGCTATGGATGGAATGGATCCACCACATAGCCCACGTTGGTAGTCGCCAACCTTGGTTGGCGCCTCTGTGGAATCCACGCCACGCGTGGATGAGGCACCGCGCGAAACGCCGGCCGACCAAGGTCGGCATCTACCGGTAGATCCACGCCACGCGTGGATGACGCACCGCGCGAAACGCCTGCCGACCAAGGTCGGCATCTACCAGTAGATCCACGCCACGCGTGGATGAGGCACCGCGCGAAACGCCTGCCGACCAAGATCGGCATCTACCGGTAAATCCACGCCACGCGTGGATGACGCACCGCGCGAAACGCCTGCCGACCAAGGTCGGCATCTACCAGTAGATCCACGCCGTGCGTGGATGAGGCACCGCGCGAAACGCCTGCCGACCAAGGTCGGCATCTACCGGTGTGCTGCTGGCCACTCGCGCAGCACTGCTACCGGTACGCCCATGCGCGTGCAGGCACGGGTCGCCAGGCCGTCTGGCAGCGCACGCCGGAACAGCGGTGCCATGCCCTGCATCAGCGCCGCCGACGCCGCCGCCTGCGCGCGTTGCCGTGTACCGCGTTCCAGCATCGCCTCGGCCCAGTCCGGCAGCAGCGCGGCACCGGCGCCGAGGAAAATCTCGCGCGACAGGCCGGGCACCGGCACCGGCAGGCGTACGCCGGACAGCACCTGCAGCACCTCACGCGAGCGCTCGTCCACAAGCAGCTCCGGCTGCCGTGCACAGAAGTAGGCATCCACTTCGGCTTCGCTGCGTGGCACGTCCACCGCACCCAACGCTTCGGCCACGCAACGGTACTCGTCGTAGTAGCGGTCGGCGATGACGCTCGGCACGTCGCGTCCGTAGCGGCGGTAGCCCTGCAGGAAACCGTAGGCTTCGGTCACGTGCACCCACGTCAGCAGGTGCGGATCATCGGCAGCGTACAGCTCGCCCTGCGCGGTATGGCCACGTATCTGCGCATGGATGCGCCGCACTTTAGCCACCAGTGCATCGACCTCGGCGCTGGGCGCATAGCTGGTACCGGCCACGAACGCGGTGGTGCGGCGCAACCGCCCGACCAGGTCCTGGCGGAAATTGGAGTGGTCGTAGACGCCAGCCAGTGCACGCGGGTGCAGGGTCTGCAACATCAGCGCACACAGGCCGCCGGCCAGCATCGACGGCAGCTCGGCGTGCATGCGCCAGGTGATGCTGTCCGGCCCGAACCAGCCGGGATCGCCCAGCGGGTGGTCGTAATCGATGCCGCTCTGGCCACGCGGGAAGGCATCGAGCACCCAACGCCGGATGGGCGCGGTGACGGGGCGGGCGAGGCGGTGCAGCAAGGGCGGCATTACAGGTCCTGATCGGTGGCGGAAACGGACCACGTCCTGCGCGGTCTGCCCCGATTCTGGGCGATCACGACCGGCACGGCGACCCCACGCGCTCAGCGTCGGTTCCATGTGCATGCGCAGCACGTTTCACCCTGCGACATCCTGTCGCAGGCTGCGGCGCCTATGCTGCGGCGCAGCAATATTCACCTGTTCAGGCAGAAGCCTTGTGCCACATGGCATTCCACCCGTTGCACCGCGCGCTGGAAGTGCTAGAACTGAACCCGCCACACCGTCCACTGCAGATCGCCGCACGTTCCACAAGGAGCCAGCCATGATTGCTTTGTTCAAGGGTTTGGGATTACTGCTTCGCGACAACGAGCTCTACAACAGCCCGTTCGATAAACAGGTTGCGCACTGGCGCAACATGAGCGAACAGCAGATCCGCGATGAAGTGGCGGTGCTGGCCCAGGCCAAGTGCCAATGGCTGATTACTTCCATCGTCGGCTGGCAGGCGGCCTCGCTGCTGATCCTCGGCCTGATCACCAACTACCTGTGGCGCGACGATTACCACATCACCTTCACCCGGGTGGTCGTGGTGTTCGGCTCCTGGATCTCGATCCTGTTCGTGATCTGGTTCATGGCCAACATGTTCGACCGCACCGCAGGTTTCGAGCGCTGGATGAAGGCCTTCAACAGCCGCGCGCGGATCACCTCCACCGCTGACAGCGTCGAGCATGTCGCCGAGGCGCTGGACCTGGCCGAGCACTATCCCGAAGTGCTGGACTACAAGCAGGCGGTCACCGCCAAGCGCGAGCTGCGCCATGAGGACATCCGCATCATGACCGAGATCGGGCGCATGAAGCAGCACTCCGAACTGGTGGGCCGCCTGAACCACGTTGGTGAGACCGAGCACCACCACGACATGACCCTGCAACCGGCCTACTGAGCGGACCGAAATCCGGGGGGAGCCACAATGCCACCGTGCTCAGTCACGGTGGCATTGTTCTTTGCGCACATCGCTGACGCATTGCTTGAATCCCTTGGGCAGATCCTTGACCTGCCGCGTATCGCCCACTGCCACCGCAAACGACTGCAACGGTGCCGTCGCGCAGGCCGCATCGGGGCTGCAGGACGGGGCCAGCACCAGGTAATGGCACTGGCCGCTGCGGCTGGCGATGCACTCGAAGCGCGCCACGCCATCGACCACGGTGCGCTTGCTGTAGAGCGTGTCCACGCCATTGGCGTTGGTGCGGGTGATCGAGGTCTCGGTGGATTTTTCGCAGCCGGCAAGGGCCAACGTCGCGATGCACACAAGCAGGAGAGGACGCATGGAATGCTCCAGGGCTACCGGGAAGCGGCTACATGCCGCGGAAGAGACTCATGAACGGTTGGCTGACCACCAGTGTTTCGGCACGCTGGCGCAGCCGCAGCACGCCGCGTCCGGTGTCATCGCGGCTGACCGCCGACACCGCTTTCATGTTGACGATGGTGGAACGATGCACCTGGCGGAAATGCTGTGGATCGAGCACTTCCAGCAGTTCGCGCAGCGGCGTGCGCAGCAGGCTTTCGCCAGCGGCGGTAACCACCGTGGTGTACTTGTTGTCTGCGCGGAAATAGATCACATCATCGAGCATGATCAGCTGCGTATCGCGGCCGTTGCTGGCGGTGATCCAGGCCAGCGGCGGCCGATCATTGGCCACCGGGCCGGCACCCAGGCGCTGCAGCAGTCGTTCCAGTACCGCGTCATCCTGGCGCGTTGAAGGCAGCCGCGAAAGGATGCGTTCGCGCGTGGCCAGCAGGCGCTCATCGCTGACCGGCTTGAGCAGGTAATCCATCGCGCCCTGCTCGAAGGCATCGATGGCGTACTGATCGTAGGCGGTAACGAACACCACCTGCGTGCGTGGGCTGAGATCGGACAACGCGCGCGCCACTTCAATGCCGCTGATGCCGGGCATGCGGATATCGAGGAAGGCGATGTCCGGCTGCTTCTCGGCCAGCTGCTCCAGCGCGCTGGCGCCGTCCTCGCACTCGGCCACCAGCTTCAGCTCCGGCCACAGCCGCACCAGCTGCTCGACCAGCGAGTGCCGCAGCAGTTCCTCGTCTTCGGCAATCAGTGCTTCAAGCGGCATGGCTGCGTTCCTTGGCCGACTGCGGCAGGGTCATGGTGGCGGCCACGCCGCTGGGGAAGTTGGCGACGATGGCCACGCCGGCCTGCTCGCCGCAGGTCAGGCGCAGGCGCTCGCGAAGGTTCTTCAGGCCGATGCCGGTGCCGCTGGTGCCCTGGCCGAAACCGAGGCCATCGTCGGCCACGGTCACCGTGACATGGTCATCGAAACCACGTGCCAGGATCCAGATCGTACCGCCGCCCGGTTTGGGTTCCAGGCCATGCTTGATCGCGTTTTCCACCAGCGTCTGCAGCGCCATCGCCGGCAACTTCACCTCCAGCAGTTCGGCCGGCACCTGTACTTCCACGGCCAGGCGGGCGCCCATGCGGATGCGCAGGATTTCCAGGTAGGCGCGGGTACGGTCCAGCTCCACGCCCAGCGTGGACACCGACTCGTCCACCTGCGGCAGCGAACTGCGCAGGTACTGGATCAGATGGCCGAGCATCTGTTCGGCGCGCGCCGGGTCGGTACGGGTCAGCACCTGCGCGTTGGCCAGCGAGTTGTACAGGAAATGCGGCTCGACCTGCGCGTGCAGCAGGTTCAGCCGTGCCACCGACAATTCCTTTTCCACCTGGGTCTGCTCGGCGGCGGCCTGCTCGTCGCGGCGCTGGTCGGCAACACGACGGCTGATCGCGCGGGTGACCGCTTCGGCGTTCTCATAGTTGCTGCCCTCATCCAGGGCCAGCAGGTCGGCCCACCAGCCGGCGTCGGGTTCGAACAGCAGCGTGACCGTGCAGGTGCCCTGCCCCGGCGTGACCGTGGCCAGCACGCTGTTGCGCTTGATCGCCAGCCGCGCCGGCAGGTTCCAGCGCGAGGGCTGGCGGCCGTTCCACAGATCGACGCGGCGCACGTAGGCACGCACCTGCAGGCTGCCGGCAGAGCTTTCCACCTCTTCCACCCGCGGCAGTTCGGCCACTGCGGCTTCAACCACGGCGTAGGCGGGGCCGGCGTCCATCGGCAATTCGATCTGCCGCCGCTGGCGCCCCGACAGGGTGGCGCCATCCAGGCGCCCGGCCACCAGCCAGACCCGGCGCACGTGGGTGATGGCGCTGCCCAGTGCGGAAATCATCAGGAACATCACCAGCAGCCCGAACACCCAGCCGGGGCCGTCGTTCATGCCACTGAAGATGCCACTCCAGACCATGCCGGCCACGAACAGCGCCGCGGCCCAGGCCAGCAGGTGACGGATGATGAGAGAGAAGCTGGCGATCACGGCGGCGCCTTGGTGAAAGGGGTGAGCCGAGCATAGAGCGGCCCCCCGGGCAAGCAAGCGGCCTGCGACGAAGGGCCGGAAAGCGGGGATGGAAGCCTTCAGTGCAACGCCGGGCATGGCCCGGCGCTACCGGGGATGGCGGGGCGGCGCGCCCCGCTTTCCCTTATTTGCGCTGGTCGGCGCTGGCGTCACGCACGGCGCGGAAGGCCTCGTCCTTGCTCCAGTTCGGCCAGCTGCGCGTGTTGGCCAGCTGGTTGCCCAGGGTGTACAGCACTTCCAGATCGCGTGCGGCACCGGCGAACACCCAGTCCGGCTGCCATTCGTCGCCCTGCTGGTGGTAGCGCTTGGCGGTGTAATCCTCCGAGGCCTTCTTGCCCGCGGCCACGCCACCGTCCACCCAATCCTGCCCGGCCGACCAGGACAGCGCCGGCACGCCGCGCTTGGCGAACGGGAAGTGATCGGAGCGGAAGAACAGGCCCGCTTCCGGCTTCGGGTCCGGCGTGTAGCGGATGTCCCAGCCCTTGGCGACGTCCTTCAGCTGGTCCAGCAGTTCGAAGCGGGCCGCGCCATAGATGCCGAAATCACGCGACGGGCCGAATGGCGCCATGCCATCCATGTTGATCATGGCCACGGTTTTTTCCAGCGGGTACAGCGGATGGGTGGCGTAGTACTCCGAACCCAGCAGGCCCTTCTCCTCGGCCGTTACCGCCAGGAACACCACCGAGCGCTGCGTGCGCGGTGCCTTGGCGAAGCCGCGTGCCAGTTCCACCAGCGATGCGGTGCCGCTGGCATTGTCCAGCGCGCCGTTGAAGATGCGGTCACCGCGTGCGTCCGGCTCGCCCACGCCGATGTGGTCCCAGTGCGCGCTGTAGATGATCGTCTCGTCCGGATGGCTGCTGCCTTCCAGGCGCGCAGCAACGTTGTGCGAGGTGATCACCTCGGTCTTCACCGCATACTTCGCATCCAGGCTGGCACCGCTCAACTCGACCGGGGTGAAGTCACGCTGCTGCGCCTTCTTCTTCAGTGCTTCGAAATCCTGTCCGGCCGAGCGGAACAGTTCCACTGCCAGATCGCGCTGGATCCAGCCTTCCAGCAGCGGGTGGCTTTCGGCCGGGTTGTCGCGCACCACGTCGAACATGGTGTTGGTGTTGGAGCCGGCCACCGTGGCCCAGCCGTAGGACGCCGGCGCGGTCTCATGCACGATCAGCACGCCCAGTGCGCCCTGGCGCGCGCCCTCCTCGTACTTGTACGGCCAGCGCCCGTACCAGGTCATGCCCTTGCCGTCGAAGTCGCCCTTGCCGGTTTCAAAGTCCGGGTCGTTGATCAGCACAACGGCAATCTTGCCCTTCAGGTCCACGCCCTTGAAGTCATCCCAGTTGCGTTCCGGTGCGTTCACACCGTAGCCAAGGAACACCAGGGGCGCCTTGCTGATATCCACGTCGGTGGCGCCATTCATGGCTGCACGCACGGCGATCTGCTTGCCCTGTTCCAGCGTGATGGTCTTGCCGCCCTGCTGCAGCGACAGCTGCGGGGTGCCGACGATGTCGCCCTTGCGCAGCGGTACGGCCTGGGTCCACAGGCGCTTGCCGTCCTTCAGGTCACCCCCCGGCTGCAGGCCGGCGTCGGCGAACTGCTTGCTGAGGAAGGCGATGGTCTTCTGTTCACCGGCGGTGGCCGGCGAGCGGCCTTCGTAGGCGTCGGAGGCCAGCTCCTTGACGTCGGCGGAGATCCGCGCGCCATCGAATTTCGGGGTGGCCGCCATCAGTGCGCTCGACACCGACAGGGCGAGCACGCCCAGTACGAGTTGTTTCATTGCTCTCTCCAGCAGGGAAATCCTTCTGGAGTGTAAGGGCTAAGGGGTTCGGCAGGGCTGCGCCCTGCACCTGCCGAAGCCAGAGCAACAGCAACAGCCGAAGCAACAGCGGCATTCCGTGGGATGGCGGGGTGGGTCCGGCAGGTGTCGACCTTGGTCGACACAGTAGATCCACGCCATGCGTGGATGACCGCAACAAAGAAAGAAGGGGCAGGCTGCGTTCCCTGCGGGAAAGCGACCTGCCCCTGTGCGACGAACCGGAGCGTGTTACCAGTTCGGGTCTTCGGCCGGGGCTGCGGCGGGCTTCGGCTTGGGCTTGCTGGCCGGGCGTGCAGCGGCAGCCGGGGCGGCCGAGGCGGTGGCGCCGGCGGCGGCCTTGGGCTTGCCACCCAGCTTCTGGCGCAGTTCGATCTGGCCGGGGCGGAAGCCGCCACGCATCGCATCCACGCCCTCTTCCAGGGTGCCGTAGGAGGTCTGCGCGGCCACGCGGTCGATACGGATGGTGCAGCACGGATGCTCGCTGCGGCCCAGCGAACGGCCGGTCTGCGGGTCCTTCAGCTCTTCGCCCAGGCGCACGGCCTGCCAGCGCTGGCCGGCCTGCAGGGTGTCGCCACCCTGGCTCAGTACCACCTGGTCACCATCGACCGAGACCACCGACACCGGGAACAGCGTGGTGACAATGGTGGTACCGATCTGGCCGGACAGCGATTCCATCATCGCCGCTGCCATGCTGCGGCCATTGACCACGCGCGGCAGGGTGCTCGGGCCGGTCGAGGCAAGCTGGTGATCGAAGCTGTCGGACATCACCACCTGGCCGGTGGTGGCGTTGACCAGCCGCAGGGTGATGCGGCCGCCACCGGAGTACGAGGTCACCTGGCGATCGGACATGCGCAGGTTACGCACGCTGCGCGGGTACTCGAACCGTTCGATGGTCGGGATCAGGATCAGGTCGGTCGCCAGCTGCTGGCCGATGCGTGCGGTGTCCTGCAGGCGTACGTTGCCGCTGTTGATGTGATCGATCTCGGCCTGCAGTTCATCGCCGAACTCGCGGTCGAGCACGATGAAGCGCTGGGTCTGGGTCAGCGTGTCGGACAGGCGTGCACGGATGGCCTGGGCAACCTCGTCGGCGTTCACCCGGCCATCGCCCACAGCGTAGCTGCCGGACTTGGTACGCGGCAGGGCAACCACGATCTTGGGCTTGCCTTCCTCGTCCGGTGCACGGTACTGGGCGATCTGCGCGCGCACGCGCACCTTCCAGTAGCTGCGCATGCTGCGCCGGGTGACATCCGAATCGAAGGAGCTGGCACCGCGCTTGGCGTCGACCTGCACCTGCTCTTCGTAATTTTCCTTGACGCTGGCCGAAGACGAACCGCTCTTGGCCGATGCCTCACCGGAGGCGCTGGCCGAGGCCGAGCCCTTGAAGTTCCAGCCTTCATCGCTGGCGCGCACGCGGGCGATGGTTTCCTCGTCCAGCTGGCTGACTTCATCCTGCGACAGGATTTCATAGCCGAGCACCGCGCCCTGCGAGCCGGCAATCATCTGCTGGGAGAACGCGTCGGCGCGGATATCGCCGACGTGTTCACCGTCCACATCCACATGCAGGCCTGCGCGCAGGCTCTGCATCTGGCTGGCCACGCGTACGCCGTTGACCTGGGCCACGGCCGACTGCAATGCCGCCAGCACCGCCAGTTCCGGGGTGCTGCCGATGCCATCGGCTTCGCGCGCGACCTGGGTGGTGCCGCCAAAATCCGGCGTGCCACGCAGGGGCGCTTCCTGCACCGGCGCATTGCTGGCCAGTGCACTGGTGGCCTTGTCCTTGGCCGGTGCCGCTTCTGCCGGTGCATCCTGCTTGCCGCAGGCTGCCAGCAGGGCAGCAACCAGCCCCAGGCCGATCAATCGAGTCGTGGTACGCATGCGTGGCTGCCTCGTATCAGAGCGAATCCAGCATCGAATCGGCGTTGGACGGCACCTTCACCTTGCTCTTCTTGGCAAAGGTGACGGCCGACTTGGTCGAGCCGTACAGGCCCTTGATGAAGCCCGGCGATTCCTTGGCAACCCAGGCACCGGCGGCCAGCTTGCGGCCCACGGTGGCCATCTGGGTGGCACCCAGATTCTTCATGCCGGCAGCAAAGCCGCTGGCTTCGCCGCTCAGCTTCTGTGCTTCGGCGGCCGAGGCCAGCAGCGAAACCAGGCCGTCGGCGTAGTGCTGCTTGGATTCAGCGTTCAGTTCCGGCTGAGCGGCCTGGCGCTCGTCGATGGCGGCCTGTGCGGCTTCGCTGACCGACACCGACTTCTTCATCGCATCCACATTCACCGAACCGGACGACAGCGCCTGGCGCTCGGCTTCCAGCAGCTGCACCTGCTCGGCCAGGCCGAAGGCGCGGGCGAAGGAGGTCTGGGCCTTCAGCGAGTGCGACTGCGAGCTGACGAAACGACGCACCAGTGCTTCCTGCGCGGCTTCATCCGGCGCGGCGGCGCTGGAGCTGCTGCTCGAGGAGGTGCCGGTGGCGGCGCCCGCCATGTCCTTCAGCTTGCCGAACTGGGCATGCGCCGGCATCGACAGGGTGGCGGCCGCGATGGCCAGGGTGAGAGCGGTGGTACGGATCATGGGAGATTCCTTTGGAGGAGACGGCGGCCATGCGGCACGTGGAAGGTAGCGCCGGGCCATGCCCGGCGAGCGCAGCGGAACAGCCAGCGCCGGGCGGTGCCCGGCGGGCACAGCGGTAACGTCAGCGGACCGCCTTGACGTTCAGTTCGTTGATCATCTGCTGGGCGGCCTTCTCGGCAGCCAGCTGCAGCGCATTGGTGCGGGCGACGGTTTCGTTCGGGCCGGTGCCGGAGAACTGCACCGGGCCAACCGAGGACACGGTGCGCGGGAAGCGACCGGTCACGTCCAGCACCTTGCCGGTCACGGTGACGAACACGCGGGTGTTGCCACTGGCCGGGTCGCGGTCGCGCATGCCGACGTCGAGCGTGCCGACGGCGATGTACGGGATGTTGGCCGCGCGGATGCCGTTGGCGGTGTCGCGCAGGGTGGCGGCGGACAGATCGTTGCCGGTGCTGAAATCCTTGCGGATGCGCTCGATGCTGAGCAGGCCGCGCGACTCGCCTTCCACGTATTCGGCTTCAACCACTTCGTAGCCGGCGGCGCTGAAGGCACCGGTCATGGCGGTGTTCACTTCGGCGGCGTTGGCCACCTTCCAGGCGATGTTGTCGCTGCGTGCGGTGGTGCTGCCGCCGCTGGTGACCGACACCGAGCCGTTCTGGTTGATGCTGCCGTTGGTGCTGACCGAGTTGCCACGGAAGCTGTCGCCTTCGCGGGTGTTCTCGCTGTAGCTGCTGCTGGCATCGACGCGACGGTATTCCTTGTCCTGGAACGACTGCACGGTGTCCTGCGAGCGCGCCATGAACAGGAAGGTCAGGAGCGAACGCTGCGCGGCGGTGGCACCGGCCACGGCCGAACCGGCATCCAGCTTGGTCTGCAGCAGGGTGGTGTTGATCTCGGCGCGGACGGTGACGCTGTAGGTCTTGGCCTTCTTGTCTTCGTTGTCCGACAGCTGCACGGCGCTGAGCACGTAGCGGTCGATTTCGCCGAGGAACTCGGCACGGCGCGATTCGAACAGGCGCAGCTTGGCCGCACCGGATTCGGCGATGTACGCCTCCAGTGCATTGGCCTTGGCCTTGTTCAGGGCCTGGGCGCGGGTATCGGCACTCAGGCGCAGGCTGTAGCTGGCCGAACCGGTACCACGCGAGCTGGCGGTCTGCGCGGCGACCGGCGAGGCCACCGCCAGGGCGATGAGGATGAGCAGGATGGTACGCATCAACGACATGATTTGATCAACTCCTGGAGGGCTTGGGTCTGCTGCTGCAACGGGCGGCCGCCCGGCTTCTGCTCGTCCAGCCACGCGCGCGAATCGGCACGCTTGGCGGCGGCGCCGGCGAAGGCATCAAAGCCGGCCAGCAGGGTTTCGTAGCTGGCCGACCACTGGTCGACCTGCCACTGCGTGACCGGCACCACCTTGGTGGCGCCCTTGCGCAGCGGCTGTTCGAAGTACACCTTGCCGGAGAACGGCTCGGTGACCTTGGCGGTGAAGAACGCACCGAACAGCATCGTCTTCATCGCCGGGGTTTCACTGATGACACCGTTCTTCAGCGCATCGACCTGCAGGCTGATGACATAGTCCGCCTCGGGAATCTTCAGCTGGTAGACCTTGCCGTCGGCGAAGCGTGCGGCCATCGCGCCGCCGATCGCCTGCCCCGATGCCGGCGGCAGCAGGCCGACACCGGTGTTGGACGACAGCGTCTTGGACAGTTCGTGGGCCAGCGTGGCGCGCAGCGGACCGGCCCATTTCGGGTCGGGCAGCTTGGCCAGGGTGGCATCGGACAGGGTGACCGCACCGACCTGCAGGCGACGCGTGGCCGCTTCGGGCAGCTTGGCCTGGGCCAGGGTGGCGGCCAGTACCTGCGACAGGCTGGTATCGGCGCCGCCATACAGCAGATCGGCGACGATCGCGTCGATATCATCGCTGTCCGGCCGGTATTCCTGCACGTCGATGCGCTGCAGGGTGAGCGGATAAGAAGCGATCACCTGGCGCTCGCGGAAGTCGAAGAACAGCGCCTGCAGCGCTACTTCCACCAGCACCTTGTACTGGTCGCCGATCGGTTCGACCGACACCAGTTCGCGGTCCAGTGCGGCAGCCAGCACCACGGCACTGGTAGTGCCATCGAGCATCGCCACCGGCTGGTCGATCAGTTCCAGGTTGGCCGGCGCACGGCGCTTGAGCGCCTGGGCCAGGGTCTGGTTGAGCGGGATCAGGCCACGCTTTTCCAGCACCGCATGCGCGTGCGGGGTGGTCGCCTGTACGGCGGCGGCATCAGCGGTATAGGCAAAACCGGCCCAGTAGGCCTGCTGCGATTTGTCTGCGGCCTGGGTGGCGCCTGTGAAGGCCACCATGCACAGCACCAACAGCACGCGCAGGGCGCGTGCACTCCTCTTCCCTGAAGCCATCGACCTGCGTCCTTTGTCCACCCCGTGCCGGACGCGGCACAGGCGTGTGAAGGGCGCAACGATAGCCTCTGTTTAGGAAACGGGCAAGTTGCGACAGTTTTGGCCTATTGAAGCCCGGGGTGCGCTATCCCCCTTCAGAGCCAACGTCGCCACTGGCCAGCAGGTCGTCCAATGCCTTGCGGTCTGCGGCAATGCGCTGCGGGTCGATATGCACCGGCTTCACCTGTGTGGCAGGTACTGCGTCACGTACCGGGACATCCGGTGCCTGCGAGGTCTGCGGCAACAGCCGTGCCTTGAACAGGTACGAAGGAATTTCATCGTGCGACGGACTCACCTGGATCATCGTGACCTGGCCCGAACGTCGCATCGGCACCACCATGCTGGCCCGCTTGGATTCGGCGGCAGCCATCGTGGCCAGTACCAGTTGCACAAAGGGTGATGCCGCACCGGTTTCGCCCAGGCGTGCGAACAGATCGATGCCCTCCTTCGGGTCCAGCAGGTCCGGGCTGCCCTTGAGTTCGCGCAGCACCGGTGACAGCGTGGCGATGCCGGTGCCGGCTTTGCCGGTGTCGAAGAACACCGAGTCGATGTAGGTCTCTCCTGCCGCCTGCTTCCAGCCTTCCACCAACGCTTCGCGCTGGGCCTGGCGCTTGAGTGGCGCGCCTTCTTCATCGGTGAGCGAGGTGACTACCGGGCGATGCAGCTGGGCCAGCGTCGGTAGGGCATCCCATTGTTTGAAATGCCCGCGTGTCCAGGGCGTGGGGAAGAACGGAGTGGGCTTGAATGGGGTGGGTGGCGTCTCTGCCCACTTCCAGAAGCCGGGATAGATGGTGTCCTCACCCATGCGGGTATACGGCGCCCACGGCCGCAGCCATTCCACCCGCTCGCGGCGGGCCACCACCATGGCCGTGTAGGTGGCCAACGGGGTGCTGGCGGTGCGCGGGGCGTCGTACTTGCCGTCTGGCCCCAGGGCATACACCAGAAGTGCGGGCATATCGGGATGCCGCTCGAACGTCCTGAAGATGGCTTCCACCACGTCTTCGGGGGTGTCACTGTAGATCACGTCAAGTTGCTTGATCTGTGTCCAATGGAGGCCGGCGGGCATGCGAGTATCATTGATAAAATCGCTATCCATCTCGCGCAGCTCCTCTTCCGTATCAATTCGTCGCAACCAATCATTTGCATCCGTTGACACAATGGTCACGCTGGGGATGGGCCAGGCTTCCACCATCGTCTTCAGGGTCAGTTCCAGCGTGTCTGCCTGACGCTTCTCGAGAACCCCCGGGCCATTCACATGACGCCACCGTGACGAATTCATCGGCGGTAGGGCATTGCTGTTGAATGTCTCTGCCTGCTTCATTGCCTGCCACACATCGCCCTGCCGGAACATCTCTACCGACAGGCCAACACCGATGACGTCCAGAGTGAGCATGCGCTGATCGTTTTCCATGACGGGGGCATCCGGTAGTGGGGGCGGCGGCGCGCCGGAAATGGGGGATTGGTTCAGACCCACGAATTCATTGGGCACGGCCCTTGGGTCGTAAGCCGGCGGCGGTCGCACTGCCGCCGCAAAGGCCGAGGGATCTGCCGGCCAGTCCTTCTCAAGGCCGCTCTTGTTTTCACATCCAAGAGCCAGCGGTGAGAACAGCAGCAGAAGGATGAGACGATTCATGCACCGTTCCCCTGCTGGACCGGCATGTTGTTCCTTCGGTTCCCGATGGTCTGGGTCCAAACCAAGGTCGGGAGGTCGCATTTGGCGCACTCTGGAAGGACACCTGTCTTTCGATAGCGCAGCGTCTGATCAATCAACGGGAACTCAAGCCGCTCCTGCTGATACAGGTCCAACGCCCTTTCTACTTCAGCCCGATCAGTCGTTGGAGCAATTCTCCTGCGCTTATCCCAAGGCGTCCTCCAATCTGCTACCAGGCACAGATACAAGTAATACGTCCGGTCATCGATCGTCCTGGCCTGCCCAATCGAGAGGTCATACGCGGTGACCTTCTGGCTGTGCATCGCATTGGCCACGATGCTGGAATGGAATGACTTGCGGTTGTCCTCGCTGTCGGTGGTGTCCATCCAGCGACGTTTTACTTCTGCCGGCGTCTCCCGCCTGCGGATATCCACCTGCCCGCCACCGCGGTGAAACGCGCGTATCACCCGCGCCTGGTCTGGTTTCTCCCTGCCTTCATTCCAAGCGCGCTCGATATCAACTACGGCCTGCTGCGGAAGCTCAGCGGGTTGCCGCAGCACGTAAGCGCTGGTGCTGTGCACCAGACGTGGAAACCGCTCCCACGGCAGCAACCTTCCATCGTCCTGCGTCATCGCAATGGACGCATCGATGGGAGAGATGGTGTCTGTGTCGCCGCCCAGTTGTGCAGTCACCGGCGGGGTCAGCGGCTCGGCGGTGATGCGGACCGTTTGCCCCGTACTGAAGCCACCACGCCCAATCTTGTCTTTCATTCCCATCGTGGTTCCGGACCACGCGAACTCGTGCCAGTGCTCCAGTACGTACTCATGTGGCGGCAGCCCCACTTTCAGCACCTCGCCATCGCGCAGTCGCTTGGTAAAGCAGCGCTGCTTGAAGCGGTCGCCCAGCGTATCCAGTACAGAAAGTTTCTGCTCGAAGTCGCTATGCATCAACGTCCGGTCATATGCCTTGCCAGCCTTCCAGCGCTGCATGCCCTGAGTCGTAAGAACGGTGACATCTGCCGGCACGCCCTGCCAGCCGATGCCCTGAACCGTCTGCAATGCAACGGTCTGGTCATCCGGGCAGAAGTACAGGTACACCTTGCCGCGGTTGTCGCGCTCGTTGAAGGTTCTGTTGCCTTTGCTGACGGACCCGCGCAAGGCCTGCTGTGGCCCCCAGCCCTGGCCCACGACCTTCGCTTTGCCTGCATCGGCCAGGGTATTGAACGCAGGCACAACGTATGGCGCAGTGGTCATGAAGCCGACGATGGACTGCAGCGTCTTCACCCGCGCCTCCACCGTCTGCTGAAGATCCCCAGTTTCAGCAATGTCCAGCACCCGCTCACCCAGCCCATAGGGTGGGTGATTCATCACCAGCGTATCCACCGGCCGATCGCCACTGTCCTTCAGGAAAGCATTGGCCAGCAGGCTTACCAGGCATCCCTGGCTGTGGCCGACCACATTGATCGTGTCGTTGGGATTCTTCTTGCGGATCATCCGTACCAGCATCGCCAGGCGCTGCGCGGCCAGCACCATGTAATGGCGGGAGCGCGCCTTCAGCAGCGGCCGCGTTGCGGTTCCGCCGATGGGGTTGCTTGGCAAGACTTTGGCGATGCGACCGGAGAAGCCATCGGCCCACATGTCCGGGATGCAACTGGTGGCGTTGGCGAAGGGGCCGCCGTTCTTGGCGCTGTCCTTGTCCAGGCGGTTGCCATAGCGATCGAGGTACTCGCCGTGCGGTTGCTCCTTGTCAATCCATGGCCTGCCCGTTTTCGGGTTGATGCCCTCCTCTTCCCGGAACCCCCAATAGAACGGAATCACCACGCTGCGCGGCTCCAGTGCCTCCTGGCCTTTCGGCGGAAACTGCGCCTGCGTGTGTGCTCGCCGGAAGTACACGGCATCCGGGTCAAGGGCATCCCGATCGGCGCAGTCCGGAACCCGGTAGTGCGCACCGCTCAGCAACGATTCGGGACGCCCTGTACGGTCCAACCGCTCGCTCAACCCCAGGCAGATGCCGCTTTCCTGCTGCACATAGGCTTCGCCTACGTCGTTGACGCCGTGCACCAGGATCACGATGGCCGGCTTGGGCATCGGCAGGATGACCTTCTGCAGGGTGCCGGCCGGCTGCGTGATCACTCTGCCGGTAGCGATGCAGCGCTCAGTGTTCGGACGGGTCATCGAGTACCTCCAGGTGTGCGATGCTCATCGCATCTTTTTCCAGTAGTTCGGTCATGCCGAGGGCATCGCTGATCCCCTCCAGCACGCTTCCATCAACCAGCGTCATCCGGTAGCGCTGTTGTGCTGCCGGCGTCTCACCATCGGCCTGGCGCAATGCAAAGCGGCCCGAGGTATCAATGTCGCCCAGCGCTTCAAAGGCGCTTTCAGCCGGGGCGGCAGCGTCGATCTCCACTTTCGCGTGGATCTTCAGCGCCGAGCCGAATATCTCCAGCTGGCCATCTGCATGCAGTACCAGTGCACTCTGGCCACAGCCCAGCACGATCTTCTTCTGCGCCGTATGGATGATCTGCTCCCCCGCCTGCAGCTGCAGGCTCTGCTCGGCCTGCTGGACGACATGGCCGTGCTGCGCCTGGATGCGTACATCGCCGCGGTGCGCGATGTAGGTCAGGCCACCGTCGATGGCGAACTCGCTGACGCCCTTGCCGGCCGTCCGGTGCAGTACCCCGCCGGCCGCGACACGCTGACCGCCTTCGGATGCAATCTCCACGCGCTCCGACGCTACCATCAGCACGGTCTGCGGGGTCGCCATGACGATACCTTCAGGTGCGTTGATGGCGACCACCGGCTTGGGAGCCTCAGCGTCCTTTCGATCATTGGCACCGCCACCCATCTGCGTGATGGCCGCAACCAGCGCTTCGCGGGAATCATCCACGTCGGGTAGCGCATGGTGTGCCGCCGCTGTATCGCCCAACGACTTCAACAGACCGGACAGCGCCTGCACGCACTCAACCAGCTCGCGATGATCCAGTTGGCCGCTTGCAGCCTGGTTGCGCCCATATGCGCTTAGCAGCAGGCCCCGGGCGGCACGCAGCGCACCGTTGGCATCGGTGCGCAGCTCAAAGCCCTCGCCTCGGGGTTCGCCCGTACCGTCGGTGGCACGCGGGTGGGTCAGGTAGCCCAGGCTGAGCGCGCTTGCGGCATGGCTGCTTCGCAGCTGTGCCTTCAGTTCTCCGTGGGTGTCATCGAGCAGAAGCTCATTGTGACCGCGCCCTCGGTGCTCCTGGCTCTTGAGGGTGACCAGGGTCTTCAGCGCCGGCAGTGCATAGGGCGGTGGATTGGCGGCATGGTAGCTGCGGCCGGTCACGATGGGCTGATCGGGATCGCCATCCAGGAAGCTGACCATGACCTCGTGCCCGACACGCGGAATCTGCATGGCGCCGTAGCCGGCACCGGCCCATCCCTGGCTGACCCGTATCCAACAGGTACTGTCCTGCTTTGGTCCATCACGGTCCCATGGGAACCACACCATCACCCTGCCGAACTGATCGGTGTAGATCTCCTCTCCCTCAGGCCCGACCACATGGGCGATCTGCGGCCCATCCATGACAGGCCGGGTACGCGGCGGCGCCTGCCAATCCAGATCGGCGGGGACCACCGTACCCTCGTATCGATAGCTGCTGCCGTGTTCAGCGCCTGCGCCGTCTTCCTCCTGCCCACTGGACTGCTCACCCTGGTGAACCAGGCCGACCACCCGCCAGTCCCGGTTCAACCTCGGCGACGGATGGCCATGCAGTTCGAAGGCCAGCCCAGGCCACAACCGCGCATCGTCACCCTCGATGCTGGCCTGGTTGGTGCCCGCGCGCAGCGTCGCCAGGC
Source organism: Stenotrophomonas sp. STEN046 (assembly GCF_056759755.1). Lineage (NCBI taxonomy): Bacteria > Pseudomonadati > Pseudomonadota > Gammaproteobacteria > Lysobacterales > Lysobacteraceae > Stenotrophomonas > Stenotrophomonas sp. STEN046. The sequence continues at coordinate 37,161 of NZ_JBRRDR010000014.1, read as the reverse complement.
GCATCCGCGTGGACGTCCTGCCTGCAGCATCGGCCTTGTATCGACCGGGCGCATCGTAGTGCTCGTACTCGCCAACGCCATCGCGCGCATCGAGCTGCTGCTGCAGATCTCTGTTGGGCAGGCGGAAGGTGTAGTCGCGCAGGGTGACCCGGGTACTGGCCATCCGCCGCTGATGCGTGAACCGCCATAGGCCGGGCTCACCAACATCACCACCGGGCATGGCGTGGTACATCACCGCACCCGGGCGGGACATCCCGCCGGGAAGCTCAGGGCACCCCAGCGTGGTGTCGATCATCCTCAGCTCGGACTGCTCGCCAGGATCAAAGTAGAAGACAAAGCCTTCCTCGGCCGCCACACGCTGGATGAAGTCGAGGTCCGACTCGCGGTACTGCACGCAGTACTCGCGCTGTGGGTGCGGGTGGGCGGCAGCAAATTCGGTCAGCACACCCTGTTCGTCCAGTACTGCCTTGAGAATCTCGGGAATGCTCCTGCGCTGGAAAATGCGGCTGTTGTGCCTCAGCGCCAGCCGATGCACGGCCGGCTCCACTACGACCCGATAGCGGGTGCGGCGGAAGCCGGTTCTGCCCTGTTCGAGCCCGGTGATGATGCCCTGCACACGCCGGACGATCTCATTGCCCCGGGAAAGGGTGAACAGCGCCGCCTCTCCCAGCAGCGTGCCAGGGTCGAATGACGCCTCTTGCGCGGACAGGTCCACTTCCAGGCGGAACGGCACGCTGAGCGCCTCGACCAGCGTGAACCGGACGACATCGAAAGAAGGGCCCTTGCTGACGGTGAAGTCAAAGTGGACGTCGGATTGTGCGGCCAATGTTCTGTCTCCTGTTCAAGGCAGCCGGGTCAACCGAGATCCACGGTGTCATCGCCCTCGCTGAGCGTTCCCCCGTGGTCGGTGCCATCGCCTATCCGCGCCACCTGCGCACCACCGCAGGTCACCTGCGCGCTACCACTGACGATCAACGCACCGCAGGCCATGCGATCGCCCACGCAGGCCACCGAGCGCCCCTGTACCGTAAAACCCGCTGCACCCGATACCACCTCGGTTGCGCCATGAAGCGGACAGTCGTGCCGGTGCCCCACAAGAATGATGGACGCCATGCGTCGCTCCGCATCTGGATAAAGGAAAGAAGCGTGGCGGGCGCGACCTGTCGCGCCCGCTTGCTGCAACTACACGATCAGGATTCCAGCGGCGCCCGCCAGTCATCGGACCCGGAGGTGCCGGCCACGGTGTGTTCCCAGGTGATCTTTCGGTAAGCCAGGCTTACCTCGATCAACTGGGTGAAATCGGACTTGTCCGGGTCCTGTGCATGCGGAAGCTGAGTGTTGATATCCACGATGGTGGCGTCCTCCAGCAACGTGCTGAAGAAGTGCTCCTGGCGACCGTCAACGGATGTGCGGAACCACTTCAGTTCGACCGTCGGCAGCATCTCGCCCGATGCCAGCGCGTTGTACATCAGCGGCACCGCTTTGTTCAGGGCGCAGGTGAACTTGAGCGGACGGTGCACACGCTGGCCTGCAGGCTGCCCGGACTGCGGGTCGGTCGGCACGGTGACCACGTGACTGACCTGCTGGACCAGTACCTCGTCCTCATGGCCTTCCACAAACACATTGCCGACCGAATCGGCGGTGAATGCACCTTGTGTGATGTTGCCCTGGGTCTTGCCCTGCATGGAGATATAGGCGGGAGTTGGCATTGCGAAGAATCCTCTCTGTTGTCGATGCGAAGTGCCGGGTTCCACCGGCGGTGGCCAACACGGCCAACGGTGCATACCAAGTTCCGTGCCAACCTCTTCAGCGCCTGTGCCACAAGGATCGCCGTGAGCACTTCGCACATTTGCGATCGGAATGCAGCTGCGCATGCGCAATGCACTGCGCATGGCGAGCTAACCCGCTGGAACTCCGGATCTCTGGCGTGCAGCCGATTGCGCTGGCCGCGCAATTTCCTGCGCATCAGCATCTTTCGGTATCGATCGAACCGGGGCGGTGGCGCCGACTGCCGGTACTCCGCGCCCGGCTGTCGGCAGCAGTGACCTCGGCAACTCGAATCCACTGAACAGCTCCTGCGTGAATGGGTTCACCGCCCTGTCGGTGGTGATGCGATAACGCACTGCACCCGCACCCGCCTTGAAGCTCAGATCCACACTACTGAGGGTGCTTCCATTCAACTGGGCCTGACTCAGCAACTGGAACCACGCCCACGGCCCCTGGTACCGCATCGTTCGCGTCTGTCCACCGCCGCTTACCAGAGTGAGCCTGCTCTCAACGCCCTCTCGCAGTGCGTTGGGCCAGATCATGCCTGTCGCACCGCGCGGACCATGTGCGTAGGTCAACAGCTGCCCATCAACATTCAGGATGCTGTTGAGTTGATCTTGAGACAGCGCAAGCGGTTGTATGTTGAACTGCAGCCCCAACCCGCCCCGCTCATTGAAGAACGCCTCACGGATTGTCCGCGCGCGCTCGAACTGCGGCATCAGATCCGACGCCACCAGCGAGCCTCCCGACCGCTGTGCGGGCAGTGCGCTGTTGTTGCCCGCCAGCAATGGGACCAGGTACTGGTCATGGAACACCTGCAGGCGCCCCTTGGGGCCGAAGAACGCCTCGAAGTCGGCCAGATCAACGCCATGCGTGCCGGCGGGAGCCAGCGGGTAACGCCCCGCCAACCGCTCGCGATAGAACCCATGGACATCCTGTTCCCAGCGCGTTTCCAACTCCCGAAGCGCCTCAAGCGCCAGCACTCTCTCGCTCTCATCGGCGAGTTTTCCAACCTGTCGGTTGATCGGCGCAGGCAGGCCTGCGGACATCCGTCTGACGAGGAAGATGGGATCCACGCCCTCGCGTCGCGACTGGCCGGTCAGCGCGTCCAGTGCCGTCTGTCCACGCGTCGGGCTGTCCTGAACGCTCTTCATGTAGTCGTGCAGGCCGATGATCGCCTGCTGGATCTCCTCCAAGGGCGCGCTCTGGTCGCCGGCCGTGGTCTGCAGCTGCGTCAGGGCAGAGAACTCTCGCTCAATGCGCCGGGCAGGACGGAGATCGCCAGGCGTTGTGGCAACTGCGTTGCTTCCGGCGGCAGCCGGGGATTCGTGCGACTCAAGGCGCGAGTTCCTGCTTACCGATTCGATAAGCCGCCGAAATGGCTGCGACGTGCCACTGACCTGCTCCAGCACCAGCACCGCATGATCGAGGTCCTCGAAGGAGGTCACCTGCAGAGCGTTGAGGCTTCGCCGCCATGTGGCGATGTAATCGGCTGCATACAGATCACGGATCTGCTCGGCCAGTCGTTTACTGTCCTCCTCGGAGTACTTCAGCTGCGCCCGGTAACCGAGCGTCCACTGGTCGATCAGTGCCAGCGCCTCCACATCCTTGCTGTTGCCAAGGAAATGCTCCCTGAAGCCTTTCGAGGTCAGCAGGTGGTCGATTCGCAGATCGGTGTCCGCCTCGGGAGTGGCGCTGGCGGGCTCTGTGTAGAGGACATCGAACACCGGGCCGACTTCAGCGCGAAGATCAAGCGGCGCAGGCAGCAACTCCGCCGCCTCGCGCTTCATGCCCGCATACACGCGCTGCGGCAAGGGAGTGCGTCGCAGCTCGGCCTGCAGGCCACGTATGCTTTGCGGCTGCGCCGGCAGCTGAGCATCCACATAGGTCAGCGCATAGCGCAGATGCGTCATCAGCTGGCCCTGGGTATCGGCGTCGGCGGGGAAGGCGTGATGCCAGGTGCCGGCCATCCAGGATTCGACGTAGGCCGGCGCGCGATTGGGTCGATCCTCGATCATGCGGTAAACCCGCAGGGCCGCGAGGCGGCTGTCACTGTCCGAGGCGGCATCATCCACGCGCGTCAGCACACCCTGCGCAAGCTGCGGCAGGAAGCGCTGGCCAAGCAACCGCATGTATGCCGCATCGACTTTCGGGCCGATCTCATGCCCTTGGTACAAACCGAAACCGGACACGTGCGGCCATGATGTCCGGTAGTCGTCGTAGACCGATACTGCGTCCCGGATCTGGTTGAGCGCCACCAGCAGATTGCGCCCGGTTGGATCCAGCCCCTTGTCGATTCCGGTCGCAGTGAAGGACTGGCTCTTCTCCAGCACCGCATACGCTTTCTGCCTGTTCTGCTGGAAATGGTAGTGCCAGGCACCCACGGCAATGACGCCGACCAGCGCCGCACACACGCCGTGAATCCACATGGCACGACGCTTGTGCCCGAGGATGCTGATGTTGTCACCTGCCAGCCCGGCCTCCGGATAGACGATCTTCTGGAACAGGTGATGGGTGAAGTAGCTGCTGGCCTTTCCGGGTGGCAGCGCGCTGGCCACAGTCGATGGCAGGCCATAGGAGCGGCCTGCCGCATTGACCAGGGCGTTGGCGGGGATGCCTTGCTGGAAGACCGACGCGAAGTACATGCCGCGCACCAGGGCCGGCGTCGAGTAACGATCACTTTCCAATATCTCCGAGAGGAACATGAAAAGCACCGGCTTCAGCCCCGACACCTGCCGGGAGAATATGTACAGGTCCTCACGCTCGTCAGGATCCGATCGGCTGGCCATCGCGTCGAAGACCTGCTCATTGAGGCGCTCGACAAAACGATCGTACTGCTGGCTCAGTTCCTGCAGCCACGCATCGAAGTCCTCCACCGAGTTCAAGGTGCAGGTGAAGCCGAGGCTGGTTTCCCGGGCCTCCCGCGGAAGTCCCGCAAAGAATGCGTCAAAGCCGCGAACCATATCGAACTTGCTGAGCACGACATAGACTGGAAGGCGAGTGCCCAGCTGTTCCATCAGCTCGCGCAGGCGGCTGCGTATCAGCAATGCCAGTGCCTTGCGATCGCTGGGCTGCTGGATCAGCAGCAACGCCAGATCGACAACCAGAATGGCACCGTTGAGAGGACGCCGGGGTCGGCTGCGCCCCAACCAACCGACGAAGTGCCGCCACAGTCGTGGAGCGGCATCCGGATGTTCCTGCATGAGCTTGTGCACACGCTCACGCTCAATGATGCTTGCAGGGCCCGGGGCATCGCCCACCGAGGCGTGCTGCTTCTGGCAGATCAACTCGCCGGCGGGGTCGATGAGCACCGCGTCGTCACTGATCCACCAGTCGATGGACAACACGGGCGCCTGCTCGCCGGTGCTGTCGGCAGCGGCCCGCTCGACACCACTCAGCGTGAAGCTCTGACTGCTGCGGTTGATGAAGCTGGTCTTGCCCGCATCCTCCTGCCCTATGACGACGTACCACGGCAATGCGTGCAGGAAGTCCCGGCGCTTCAGATTGCGTCGCAGCAACTGCAGTGATGCGTCCAGCGATCGTTGCTGGGCCGCCTCGAATGCCAGTATCGGATCGCTCTGCGCCTGGTTCTGTTGCACCTGCTGATCGCGCAACCGGTGGTAGCGGGAACGCATGACGGCGCCCCAGAGCAGGATCGGCGCCACTACCAGGAAGAAGGTCAACCCGAGCCTGATGGACAGAGGTGCCAGAGGGCTCCGTCCCCGCCATGACCATTGCGGGCCAAGCCACCACAGCGCGACAATCACCGCGAGCAGTACGAACACAGCGAGCAGTATCCACCACCGCGTCCCAATCGATCTCACCGCGTGCCAGAGACTCTTGACCCTACCGAGCCCACTCAGATTCACCGACATAGCGCTTGTTCCTCCAGATTCGTGTTCATTGACCGGCCTGGTTCCGGCCACCGCGCGTGGCGACATGCCTGAAGAGATCGGATTCCCATTCGCTTGCGCCATGACTCGACATGACCTGCTCGATTCCTGCGTAGAGGTCCTGCGCCAACCAGGTCAGTCCGCGAGCGTGCAGAAGGTCGGCCGCCGCCGCGCTGGCATAGCTGCGTTCACGCAGCGTCTGCTGTCCCGGCTGGCGTGACTGCAACCCCAACAGGATCGCCTCCACGCTCTTGCCCTCCTTCTGCTGGTCCATCAGCTCGGCACGAAGACTGGTCAACGCAACTGCATTACCCAGACCCGTGGCATTGCTGGCGCCATCCCCCGTACTCACCCAGTTCAGCGTCTCATCGTCGATGAATCGACTGCCATCGCTGAAGAGAAGATCGCGCAGCGTGGGCAATCTCTGCACGAAGCGCGCGACTGCGGATCGGATGACCACAGCTACCATGGGCATTTCCAGTCGCTGCGCCAGAACCGCAGCGATATAGCTCCCGCGCAACCAGTAGGGAGAAGACGCCACGCTCCGCTCGATCTTCATCAGCAGCGCGGGGCTGCAGGCACCACCCGCTACTGCCTCCTGATACTCGATGCTGATATCAACAGGCACATTCATCATCTCCGTGCGGCCGTCTCCCCTTGCAGGCGGAGTTCCGTGAATGCCGGACCAGAGCGCGCGACGACGCAGCAGGTAGCCTGTGGGATCAAACCCGTCCTGCTGATTGATGAGATCTGCAAGCTTCAAGCTGGCGGCACGGATCTCTCTTTCGCTGCCCAGCGGAGGCTCATGCGCACCAGAGAAGAAATCCGTCCCCAATGCATCGCGATCAGGCTGTGGCGAGGCCGTGCGAGCTGGCCGTGGCGGTTGGAATGGCGCCCGTTCGGCAAGTTCCACTGCACGCGCGAGCGCAGGGCGGAGAACCTCCGCAAGTGAGGGGGCGATTCCTTGCTGCTGCTCAGCCAGAGCCAATGCATCAACGGCCCTTTCGGCCTGGGCTGTGGCTTCACTGGAATGGCTGCCGGCCTGCAACTGCTTCAGCGCCTGCAGCGCTCGTTGCCCCAAGGCTGCGTACTGCTTCTGCCTGGCCAGCAGCCCATCTTGCCCTGGCCGTGGATAGGCCGACAGCCAATGAATCCGGACCATGCCAGCGAGCAGGTGAATCGAATGGACCCAGCCCTGCCACTGCTGCTGCCGGAACCAGGCGTTCATGAGATGTCCAACGACACGGAAATGCTTGCAACGCTGCTGGAGGTAGCGGACGGAGTTGGCCTCGACAAGCGACCAGTCCAACGTTGCTGCATGCAGCCCGCCGAGCTTGACCATCTCCAGGTCGATCGATAGATACAGTTCGTCCTCAGCGTCGAACAGACCCTCTGCTGGCCCGTCGGGCACAGGCGCAAGCAGGCTTTCAATGACGCCTTCCATTCCGATCACCATCTGCACGCCTGCCGCTGCATCAGGATCATTGGCGATAACCCGGAGGCATTGAAGCGCAGCCCGTCGATCTGGGAAGCGTCGCTGCTCAGCTGGAGCTCGGTTGCACCCTCCAGCCGGCGTATCACCTCGATGGCGGCAAGGCCGCGGCCTGCGTCTACCAGTAGTCCATCGCCCAGCACCTGCCACGATTGCAGGGCTGGGCCAGGCGCGCCGTCTACGCTGATGGCGACAAGGGCCTGATGCTGTTCCAAGGGGGGATACACCACCAGCTGCAGCCGGCTGATGTTGTCGATGCAGCTGATCGTCAACAAGGAACGCGGCGCCACCTGATTGATGGCGGGCGCCGCGATGAGAACCTTGCGCTGCCCCGGATACTGGTCCGCGCCCAGCATGCGGAAGCGGTGATCGCCACGGGGACGGGATCGCTCGAAGTTGGCGAGCTCATGAATGAACGGCGGAACCACTGGTCGGGTGGCGATGCCCGCCGCGGATTTCATGGATCTCATCCCCTGTACCAGTGCATCGAAGCATTGCAGGCGCCCTACGGAGTGCGTCACTGCCGCACAGCGCATCAGGGACACAGCGGGAACCGAGGGGCTTGCCCCGGCCGGAGCGGCAGGGATCAGGGCAAGCGGCATGACGACCGCCAGTGCGCAGCGGATCCGGGCGCAAGTCGTACTCATGTTGCGTCCCCCAGACCAAAGCGCTTGCACTTGTACAGCAGGGTTCGTCGGGCGATATCGAGGCTTTGCGCCGTACGCGCACGCGCGCCCTTGAAGTGGCGAAGGCGGTCGGCGATCATCCGCCGCTCGAACTGATCGCGGGCTTCGCTCAAGCTCAACGAATGACTGAATGTCATGTCCACGGTTGCAGGCGTGGCCTCGATCGGCAGCGGCGGCGCCTCGGGCTGCTGCAGCAGCGAGTCCACCAATGGGGCATCGATCCATCCACTGCTCGCTCTCTCGCTGGCGACTTCGATCAACGTAGCCAGCTCGCGGATGTTTCCGGGGAACACGTGCTGGAGCAGACGGCGCATTCCGCACTCCGATACTGCTGCCGGGGGCTTCGCACTATCACGAGCCATGCGGGCAAGGACGTGTTCAATCAATGCGGGGATATCTGCGCGACGCTCGCGCAACGGCGGCACCGCCAGGGTCAACTGACGGATGCGGAAGTAGAGATCCTGACGAAAGTGTCCTTCACGTACGCTTTCCAGCAGTGGCCGATGCGTGGCGCAGATCAGGCGGAAGTCCGACGCCCGCTCGCGCACTTCGCCCAAGGGCCTGTAGGTCTTCTCGTTGATAAGGCGCAGCAGCGTGCCCTGCAACGCGATTGGCATGTCCCCGATCTCATCGAGGAACAAGGTGCCGCCATCGGCCGCTGCAACCAGACCGGGACGCGCCGAACTGGCACCGGTATAGGCTCCCTTGGCCGCCCCGAACAACTCGGCGGCGATCAATTCGGGCGCGATGGCCGCGCAGTTCAACGGGACGAAGGCCTTGTCCGAGCGGGCAGAAGCGCGATGAATCAACAGCGCAGCGTGATCCTTCCCGGTTCCAGTCTCTCCAGTGATCAACACCGACATCCTCGATTCCGCGGCCGCCACAACCTCTGCGCGCAGACGCCTGGCAGAGACGCTTTCGCCAATCAAGGTGCGCCGCACCAGCCCGGCGTCCGGCTTCGATGCAGCTGTCACTGGCGCGGGTTGGTGCGCAGCGCATTCCCTCGCCGCAGCCTGCGCAAGCACAAGCTGCAGCACGCCGACCGCTGCCGACCATTCAGGACTGCTCTGGAAGCGGCGCAGCATGTCGGCCGTCCCAGCCAGCAACAGAACCGCAAGTCCCCTGCTTGCAGCGACATCAACCAGTGGCACCGCCAACAGCGCTGGCCCGGACTTCATCGCGGAGATCAGCGCAAGGACTGTCGGTTGCAGGCCGCCATGAGGCGCGGCCAGCAGGCAGGACGAGCGCTGCAGAAGACAGTAGACGGCCGGATGTTCCAGGTCGCCCATGCTGATTGTCGGCAAACGCCGCATGGGGGCGTGCAGCTCCGCAATCGGATGCAGGGACTGTGCGGCATCATCAATGCGATAGATTGCCAGCACCGTGGCTGGCACGTCCGGCAGCCTCTCGACCGCTCGCAGCCACTCGCATGCCACCCCGCTCACGTGCCTGGCACGCAGGGCCGCCTGCACCATCTGCAATGCGTGCAGTGCCTTCATGTCTCCGGCGGTGCTCATAGCAGCTCTGCCACGAAGGTCTGCGCACGGACATCCAGCGTCGCCCGTTGAAAGGGCAACCCACTGGCCATCTGCTGGAGCACAGCCAGCGACAACGGTGGCAGCACTTCACCATCAATGCCTGCATCAAGCCTTCGCGCGCCGTCTGCGGTTGAAACGCAGCGCTCCCGGAGAATCTCGCGCACCGCAGCTGTTACGTGGAGCGGCGCGCCATAGCGCCCCGCAAACCGCTGGCAGACCTGCTCAAGGCGATGCTCGACGATCTCAGCCAGCACGCGATCATCCAATGCGCCGTACCGAACGACGTGCATGCGCGCCAGCAACGCGGGCTTGAAGAAGTCGCGCAGCCCGTCCTGCAGTGCATCGTCATTGATGTCGCCTTGATACGCCTCGTGCTTGTCGAAGCACAGATTCGAGGTGAGGAAGAACAGGATGTTCCTGCAGTCAATGGCACGACCCTCGCCATCGGCAAGTTCCCCTCTGTCGAAGGCCTGGTAGAAAATGTTCAGGACTTCGGGATGCGCCTTCTCGACCTCGTCAAGCAGAACCACCGAGTAGGGTCTCTGCCGGATGGCTTCTGTCAGCACACCACCTTCTCCGAATCCGACATAGCCTGGCGGCGCGCCGAGCAGACGCGAGACCGTGTGCTTCTCCTGGTACTCGGACATGTTGATCGTGGTGAGGAATTGCTTTCCACCAAACAGGTGATCAGCAATCCGGACTGCAGTCTCGGTCTTGCCGACACCGCTGGGCCCGACCAGGAGGAACGCTCCCAATGGACGGCCGGGGCGCCTGAGATCGGCCATCGCCGTCAGCAGATGACGATGGATGTGCTCGATCGCACTGTCCTGACCCCTGACATGCACCTTGACCGCTGCTTGAAGACCCGCAAGCCGTTCGGTCTGGTCGGCGTTTAGCGTGTCCACGGGAACACCGGTCCAGGAGGCGATCACCTGTGCGATCTGTGCGGGCCCGACATCCGCATTCAGCACGGCGCCATCTCGATGCAGCTCGCGCAATGCTTCCACCAGCCCGGGCAGTTCTTCCCTGGCCTGACATTCGTGGCTATCGCGCAGTTCCTGGATGCGCAGGACCAGTTCCTGCTGCTGGCGGAACATCGATTCCAGGTCACCACGCTTCTGCCGCAGTTCAATGCCGCGAATCCGCAGCAAGTTGATCCGATCCGGATCGATGTTCCGACCATCCCGCTCGTCCCGTTGCAACAGGTGCTCCTCCGCCTCGATCTGTCGAATGGACGAATCGATGGCGGCCAACTGTCGGCATTCACCCTGCTGAGCACAAGCCAACCGTGCACAGGCGGTGTCCAGTACATCGATGGCTTTGTCAGGGAGCTGCCGACCCGGCAGATAGCGCGCAGATAGCGCCGCCGCTGCCTGCAGTGCGGAATCACTGATGCTGACACCGTGGGATTGTTCGTAGTACAACCGCAATCCACGCAGCATGTGAACGGCCTGCTCGACGCTCGGCTCGGCAAGCTTGATCAGCTGAAAGCGTCGGGAAAGCGCAGGATCGCGTTCGAAGTATCGCTTGTACTCGGTCCATGTGGTGGCGGCGATCGTGCGCAGATCACCCCTCGCCAGGGCGGGTTTGAGCAGGTTTGCCGCGTCGCTGCCGCCGGCTGCATTTCCCGCACCGATCAGGGTATGCGCCTCGTCAATGAAAAGGATGATACGAGGCGAAGCGGCCCTCACCTCATCGATGATGCCCTTCAACCGCCGCTCGAACTCGCCCTTGACGGAGGCGCCGGCCTGCAATGCCCCCATGTCCAGGCTCCAGATGTCCACAGACTTGAGAGCATCGGGCACCCCACCATTGACGATACGCAGTGCCAGCCCCTCAACCACCGCGCTCTTGCCGACGCCGGCATCCCCCACTGCGATGGGATTGTTCTTGCGGCGGCGAGAAAGGATATCGATCATCAGATTGATCTCCTCCTCCCTGCCTGAGACCGGGTCTATTCGCCCCTCTCTCGCATGCCGGGTCAGATTGATGCCGTACTGGCCCAATGCGGTCGCATCCTCGTGGGCACGGTGGGCTGCGTCGCTGCCGGCTGTTTCGCCCTGACCGTCCTGCTCGCTGGACGCAGATACCGCCCGCCCGAAATTCTTTCGCAGCGCATCCCGGTTGACGGAAGCCAGGCAGCGGCCGACCGCCGGTGGAAGATAGCGGTCGGGCGTCAGCAGCAATGCGAGCAGGATTGTGCCGGTGCGAATCCTTGCCTGGTTCAGCTCCAGCGTTGCAAGCATCCATGCCTCCTGCAACAACTCCAGCAACAGCGGGCAGAACGACGGCGGGGTCAACGAAGGTGGGCCTGCACCGTCCGGGAAGGATTGCAGCGTCACCTGTCGCAGCTGATCAGCGTCGATGCCGCTGAGTCCGAGAATGCTCCGGCAGTCGCCAAGGGGGTCATCCAGGCACGCGCACAACAGGTGCTTCGCGGTTACTTCCCTGTCGTTGCGCTGCACGGCAAGATTGGCGGCGCCCTCCAGGGCGGAGCGTGCGCCATCGTTGAGGCCGGCAATCAGTGCTGGCAGGTCGATACGTATCATGAGGTAATGCTCCTTGTACTCGGGCAGCGGCCGGCGCCACGTCAAACGAGATGCTGGTGACGGCTGGATCAGCGAGCAGCGCCTGCGCTCAACGGCGATCCGCCAGGATGGTGTCCAGCGCGCCGAGAACTTCCGTGGTTATCCCATTGAGATGGAACGCGTATGTACTGTAGGCAGCGATCAGCAACGCGCCGGCCGCCAGCCATGGAGACCAGGGGGGCAGAAGGCGGACGAAGCGGTAGCGCCTTTGGATTGGCCGACTTTCCTCTTCACCCAGCAGGGCAGGCGCCGGTCCACGCATATGCCGGAGCACCCGGTGCAGATTGCGGGTGATCGTATTGATCGAATCCTGACCATCGCGTTCCAGCTGGTAGCGCCCCTTGAAACCAAGGCACAGGCAGAGATAGAGGAATTCCAGTACGTCGCGGTAGTGCGTTGGCTGCATCATCATCCTGGTCAGAATGCTGAAGAACTTTTCCCCGCCCCAGGTCTCGTTGTGACAGGCACTGAGAAGGGAATGCTGTGCCCAGGTCGATTGCGACCCCCAGGGCGTAGCCATCACCGCTTCATCGAGGAAGCTGCACAGGCAATAGCGGTAAGCCGACAACGTGCCGCTCTCGTAACCCAGTGGGCGAAGCTCCGACTCCATGGTGACCAGTTGGTTCCGCGCACGCGCATGAAGCGCTTTGGCATCCATGGGCGCCTCGATGCGACGGATCCTTATCGCCATGGCGAGCAGCGGCTGGGCGGCATCCACCAGCGGATTGCAGGAATGACCACGCATCTGGAATCCGAGATCCGCGTCATCATCGATGCCTTCGGCAGTCTCAAACGATACTTCGCGCTTCTGCTGCACGATCGCATCGGTTGCATCTGACAGGGAGTGCGGAAGGCGATCGGGATTTGTCTCTGGATTACTCATTCCTGATCCCCCAGAGCTCTATGTCCAGGTCCGGGAACTCCCCAGAGACGTGCAGGCCGATGCCTGAGGTGGTGAGCATCATTTGCCAGGCCGGATCGCCCTGGTCGAGCTGGAAGTAGATGAATCCCGCGTGGTAGGGCAGATGCCGGGGGGCCATTGGCAGTGCGACCAGCGGCACGCCGGGAAGCTGCAGGCTGATCAGTTCATCGATGCGCTCGATCGATGCGATCTTTGCCTGCTGGACGAAGCGCGTGCGCAACTGCTCCAAGGGAACATTGGCACGAACCGCTACAATGAACACGGCACTGTCGAAAAGACGTCGATCATGGATCAGCGCAGTGCGTAGGCCGTACTTCTGAGCTTCGATTGGAATGGAGACTGCGCGGGGTTCCAGTACGGTGCCGAGTGCCCGCCGCAGGGTCTCCTCCAGGACACGGAAGGATTGGCGAAGATCGTCATGCTGGTAGGCCGGAAACTCCACCGGGACCCGTCCTTCATCGGTGAAGGTGACCAGCTCCCCGCAAGCCTGTGACAGATGGCGATAGAGGCGCTCGGGATGGAGGTGGCGCGATCGTGCCAGGTGCTGGAACAGCGGATGGATGCGATTCAGTGCCTGCAGAAGGCTGAAATCCGTCACTTCGGCTACGCCGGACTGCTTCGGCTGTCCCATGCGTTCGGCGATTGCCATCGCCCGCTGCCGCATGAGGCCTGCAATCTCGCCAAGAAAGCGTGATAGCGGTACTACCGCCCCGACCGACATCGCCGTGGGATAATGCGCTTGGTCGAGCATCAGGCTGCCGTCGGGTCGACGGTCACCGATGCGCGCCACGGCGATGGAGGAGAATGAGCTTCTGTCCTCATGCTGGAGCATCAGTCTGAAGTTCGGCGTCGCCAGGTCCATCTCAACCTGATCCCCATCCTCGCTGTGCAGATCGCGGACCTCGCGCTGTTGAACCCGGTAGCGACGCGGCGCCGGGTGATCCGGCCATTGAACTTCGGCGGCCCCCTCCATTCGCAAAGGCAGCGCCAGATAGACAGTCTGATTGATGGACGACGCATCAACGATATCCAGCGGCAACGGGACGGGCGTTTCCATCGGCATGTCGAAGATGCTGCCGTCAGGCATGACGCCACGCGCGCGCAGGAGCGCGATCTTTCCAAAGCTCAGATACTCGGTGTTGATCTCAAGTTCGGTGAACCCATGCAGATGTTCACCCATGCACGAAAGCCGCTGCTGGAGCTGACCTTCCAGGTGGCGGGTTTCCTGCTGGAAATGCTGCGGCTTTACGAAAAGCCCCTCTTTCCAGACAACTTTGCTGCGCAATGTCATTGCTTAATCCTCACTCTTGATCCTGATGCCGTCTGCATCAAGCGCGACCAGCAGCGGATAGACCCTTCCTTCAGACTGAATGCGGTGTACTGCCCTCCACCTGTCCGCATTGGGATCCTGATAGCTGGCGACGACCGCGATGAAGCGTGTATGGGGCTGGACACCATGAAAGGGCACGAACCTGTAGCTGTCGGGCTTGATGACGAAGTCGTCGTGATCCAGATAGGTCTTGCCCAGTGACTTGTCGGGGCGGTCCAGCAGGGCATCGATATCCAGGCTGAGGAAGACACCGTCGTCCTTCAACTGGAACACGCGAACCCGCAACGGGCTGCCCTCAAGGGCCGTAGGCCCCGGCTCGGGCGGTGAGTCCTCTGTAGTGGCAGGTTCACCGTACCTACCGAGGGGACGCGTGTTTCCGGCGTGATCGATGGATTCAACTTCAGCCTTCGCATCGCCTCCCTTCTCCACAACCGGGTGATCGGGCAACGCTGCGCCGGAAGCCTCCAGCTCGGCCTGCAACGTGCGGGTAGTCATCCGCAGCTGTCCTAGCAGGCCACCCAGATCCGTGCTTGAGAGACGAACGCGATAACCCGGCGACACATCCCCCAGCGGGGGCTGTTCAAGCGCTGGCTCTGAGGTCGCATTCATCACTGGCGCCGCGACCAGGCTCAGTGCAACGGTGGATGGCTGGTCCTGGGGCAGCCCAACGGGGATGCTCGGATCCTTCAGCACTTTCCATGCCTTGGAGGTAGCCATGCATCCGGAGACCACCAGCAGCAGGCCACCCGCAAGCCCGAAGCGTGCGAAGCCGCGCGTTATCTCACCGCGCACGGGGCCACCGGCACATGGCGGTTGTCAGAATGGCAGCGCCTTGGCCAGATCGCAGTTCCTCGTTGTCGGCGATATGCGCCGCCGGCGACAGATCTGCAGACGATGGAGTGCCCAAGGGACGGAGCCGGCCCGACACCTCATCGAGGGCGCTCAGTGGCTCCAGCGCCTCGAGGTTCCAGCAGGGATCCGTGCTGAACGGATCGCGATCCACCGGCCCTACCTCGAGCGCCACCTCATCGACGACCGCCGTGGACCCGCCGTCTTCCCACAGAGGCACCTGGTCTGCGTCGAAAAGATCAGCTACTGAGAGTGGGAGCACTACGGTGCACCCTTCACCTGAACCGGCCGGCCCGGTGAGGGCCACGGTGATGGCGAATGGACCGATGCGCACGACATCCCCATCGCGGAGCGCCACCACGCGGCCCTTGCCCAACGCGTCCTCGGCATCGTTGACCCAGGTCATGCCAACAACATCCCTAAGGCAGAATGCGCCATCCATGACAAACAACTCCGCGTGCTGGGACGCAACCCATCCGCGGGCGTCAGAGAGTCGCCAGGTCACCTCTCCACTGCCGATGCTTCCACCACGTCGGTCGAAGCCGTGAACGGGTCTGCATCCGATATCAAGACACGCCGGGTTTGCAACGGCCAGATGAAGCTGGGTTCCCGCCTGCAGTCGCATCATGTCCGCACCCTTATCCTGACCATTGCCTGGTCGAGCATTGATGGCGGGCCCCCAAGAAAGGTCGTCCAGCCAAGATTTCCTCCGCGCCGTGCACACAGCTGCAATGGCGCTATATGGTCGGGCCGCAATCCAAGCTCAAGATCGTAGGCAAGCTGATCACGTAGTAGAAAATCGATCAATGTTCCAAGCGGCGCGAAGTCTCGACCGTTCGGGAGAAAATCATGGAACCTTTCCCTGCTGAGCCCACCGATGGCGATTGCGAAGCAGTGTTCACGCGTTTTCACCCGGCCTCCCGCGATCAATCCGTCTCCCAGCGTGATGCCACTGCGCCCAATGCGTGATCGGTCCGCAAGGGGCACATCCACGTAGCTGGCCTGGAACTCATTCACGCCCACGTCGGCCAGATCAAAGCAATGGGAAACTATTCCGGCCACGATCGTCGGTGATCGACTACGACTGGCGACGATGCCGGCGTAAGTCAACAATCGGCTCCACGGAATGCTGCTCTGCTCCCGCAGGTGATCATCATTCAGCCCGATCAATGAAAAGACATAGCGGGAGAAACGATCAGCGGCGCCGGGCTGAAAGCGGACGTGGTAGCGATACTTCCTCCAGCCGCGATGAAGCAGGGTCAGCAATCGATGATTGAAGAAGTCCAGAAACGCCGCGTGCAGTCCGGCACCGTTGACGTGGTCAGACGCGACGCGCTCCACGTAGTGCAGCGGCAGCGGGGAATCAACGCCATGAAGCCCCAGGAAGCTGACAACAATGCGATACGAGTCTCGTCCATCAGCGTCTCCGCGATCGCCAGCCACTACATCCGATGCAGGGAATCCCAATCCAGGATCGTTGCAGAACCGGATGCGCTCGGCCGCAGGATCACCATCAATCGCATACTCCAGGTCATCGCCGTGCAGGCGATGCAACTGCTCCACCAAACTGAAGAATGCACGTTGATCTGCCCGTTCCAGGAGGGGATCCGCTAGATGACGGGCTGGCTTCCGTGCCGAAGTGGCCATGCGTAGGTCTCGTTGTTTGTGATGTTTTTCAATTCAAGAATGTGAAATGCATTGATGCTTGCGTAGAGTGAGAAGAAGTGCGAAAGCACCGTCCCGAACAGGTATACCTCGCCTTCGCAGAGGTATGCGGACTGGTCAAGCTCCAATATCGTCTTCAAACCGCGAACGGGCAGACCCTTGACGAATGTTGTGCTGGGCGACGTCGTGGCCGACACGATCCCGTCCAGACGCTTCCGGCTCGCCCGCTCCGCTTGAACGTCATGGACGGCGGCGAAGTCATAGGCACGAATGACCGCCTTCATGGGCTCCGTCCCCAGCAGGGAGAGGTAGTTCAACGATAGGTTGGAGATGAGGTTCCAATGCAGGCTTCCATCCAGAACCGGCCTGTGGCTGGGAGTCGGCACCGTCACATTGGCAACCCCCACGTACGCGGGGACGCCTTCCTGCGGCACGCAGATATCCCCAATCACAAGCGCGGTAGGCAGGTCGCGGTTGGTACAGGTAAGCTGCACCGAGATTGTTTCGTTCACGTCAAGGTGCTGGGTTTCATCACTTCGCACGAACGCGATTCGTTGCTGGGTTCCTCTGCCACTCCGCCCCGGGTGAAGACGCGTCCGAAAGTACAGCGCCGCGCGGTTGCTGGAACGCTCGATCTCATGCTGGAACGAGTAAAAGTCCTGGTAGCGCAGTCGAAGCGCCTTCTCCCCGGTCCGCGAGGCAGGTCGCACTCCGCTGACGTTGTCGACGCTGAATATCTCGTGTCCATGCCCCATGGCTCCCGCCGGATTGAGGGGATAGTCGGTCATCTTTCCGTCCACGC
The DNA here is from genome assembly GCF_056759755.1 of Stenotrophomonas sp. STEN046. NCBI lineage: Bacteria > Pseudomonadati > Pseudomonadota > Gammaproteobacteria > Lysobacterales > Lysobacteraceae > Stenotrophomonas > Stenotrophomonas sp. STEN046. Next base: position 19,629 of record NZ_JBRRDR010000014.1, on the reverse strand, counting down.
GGATCGGCTCAGCGTCGTGATCGAAAAGGTTCACAGCGGGCACGCAGTGCAGGGCCAGGTCCGTGTGTCGAATGCGCACGTCGGCAGGCATTGGCCTGGAAAAATGAAACTCGATGCGGGCGCAGGGCCCGGATTCTGGCCATGCAGCGGCGAGATGCCTGAGCCTGACAAAATAGAAGCGCCGCGGGAAGACGAAGTACTCCTGGAGCACCCGGTATCCATCGAACACATTCCGCGGATAGGGAAGCAGTGCATCTTCAGGACGGAATCCGGGAAACTCGAGACTACCTGCGGCCAACACCGTCACCGAGTCACCCATGATCAGGCGGGCCTCGCGCAGATACTTCGCCATCCACAGATACAATGTCTGTGCAGCGTGATCGTTCCCGCTGAAGTGAAATTCGAGCGTATCGCAGTCCACGGCGTTGAGGCTCAGATCCGATAGCGTCCTCAGCTCCACGGCAACCGTTGAGCTCTCACGCGTATGCACGTCCTGCACCTGCTGGATTTCCAGAGGATGGATCCGAAGTTCCGCGCAGGTTCGGAATTGGCAGGCGACACCATCCACCGGAACCGATCCGACCAACGCGCCCTTGCTGATGGTCTGGGAATCTGCAATGGCCCTATCACTGGGCTCGAACCTCAGAATCGTCATGCTGGGAACCGGCCGGAGGTAGTTGGGCCAGAGCAGTTGCAGCAACCCGTGGGTCAACTCCTCGAAATCATCTTCCAGCTTCAACCGGAGTTTTGCGGTGAGGAATGAGAAGCCCTCCAGGAGTCTTTCGACATCTGGATCGTTTGCCTTCTCTCCAAGAAAGCGCGCCAATTGTGGATTGCTGCGAGCAAAGTCCTTGCCCTGAAGACGCAGGAAGCTCAGCTCATCGCGAAATGCTCTTCGTAGTGGCATCGGCTCAGGTCGCGCTGTAGTGTCGGGTGTGGCTGTTCAACATGAGATCCATCTCGAACTCCCTGATGGCGTCATCCGCGACGAGATTGCAGTCCACGCGGAACCCAAGCTGCAGCGGCTGCATGTCGTTTGGTAGCAATCGGATGGCGCCAACCCTGATCCGTGGCTCGTTGTCCTCGATGGCCGCGCGAATTCCAATGGCGGCCTGAAGCAGCAGATCGGAAGAGCCCAGAGCTGCATCATTGAAATCCGGCAATCCAACGGAAGGACTGCTTTGCGAGCCACCCTGCCTGGAGTTCAGCAGCTGCTCCACATGACGCTTCACGGTCTGGATACTCGCCTCCGATGAACGCGCCGTAGTGCGCTCGCGCCCGCTTCCAGCCGGGTCCTCCAACCTGTCGAAGAGACTTCCCTGTCCAGATCCCAGCATGTCTCGACTACTCCTTGTCCAACCGTCCTACCAGGGATAGCTCGAAGTTGGCGCCCATGTACTTGAAGTGGGGCCGTACCGCCATCGTTACCTGGTACCAGCCGGCGTCGCCGGGAACATCCGCGACCTCTACCTTGGCCGCGCGCAGGGGACGGCGGCTACGCACCGTCGCGGGGGGATTCTCCTGATCAGCGACGTACTGCTTCAGCCAGGTGTTGAGTTCCCGCTCCAGGTCGTGGCGCTCCTTCCAACTCCCGATCTGCTCCCGCTGGAGAACCTTGATGTAGTGCGCCAGCCGGTTGATGATGAACATGTAGGGAAGCTGCGTGCCCAGTCTGTAGTTCGTCTGTGCCTGCTGGCCTTCGACGGTACCCGGGAACACCTTGGGGCGCTGCACGGAGTTGGCTGAGAAGAACGCAGCGTTGTCGCTGCCCTTTCGCATTGTCAGTGGGATGAATCCCTCTTCGGAGATCTCGAACTCCTTGCGATCGGTGATCAGCACCTCGGTTGGAATCTTGGCCTGAATCTGTCCCAGGGCCTCATACAGATGCACAGGGAGGTCCTCCACCGCGCCACCGGACTGCGGGCCGATGATGTTGGGGCACCAGCGGTAGCGGGCGAAGCTATCGGTGATGCGTGTCGCAAGCAGGAATGCGGCATTCCCCCAGAGATAGCTCTCGTGGGACCCGCTGACAGCCTCGTTGTAGTTGAAGCGGCGAGCCGGATTTTCCAGTGGATGGTAAGGCTGCCTGAGAAGGAAGCGCGGCATTGCCAGACCGAGATATCTGGAATCCTCCGAATCACGCAATGCGCGCCATTTTGCGTATCGCGGACCGTCGAATATGTCCTTTATCTCCTTCAGTGCGGATAGATCCTGATAGCCATCGACATTGAAGAACTCGTGACCTGCTGCACCAATGAAGGGTGCATGCGCCATCGCTCCAACGGACGCCACGTAGTTCAGTAGTTTCATGTCCGGTGTCGACGGACCGAAGTAGTAGTTCCCTACCATCGCCGCTACGGGTTCACCACCAAACTGCCCATAGCCCGCTGAGTAGCTGTGCTTGTACAGACCACTCTGGGTGAGATCGGCCGCGCCTTCGAAGTCCTCCAGCAACTCCTGCTTCGTGGCATGCAAAAGGTCGATCCTGATGTTCTCCCGGAAGTCGGTTCGGTCTACCAGAAGTTTCAGGCCACGCCATGCGGACTCCAGCTCCTGCATGCAAGGATGATGCAGCACGGCATCCATCTGCTGACTGATCCGGCCGTCAAGCTCCACGATCATCTCGTCGACCAGGTGTTTGTTGATCTGCTCGGAACGCTCCTTCGTGCGCAGCATTTCAGTGATGAACTCTGCTACACCTCGCCTTGCGATGGAGTAGCCTTCCTGCGTCGGCTCCATTCTGGTCTGGGCCATGATCTGATCGAGCAGCCCATCTGTGGCGGGCATCGTCGTGCTGGACAGTTTTTCCGTGGCTTCCATCGTTGCTCCCTTGGAATTTCGTGCGGGCCTTCGTTGGCAATCTCAGATTGGATCGCTATCGGGTGTTGCGAGTGCCAATTGCAGTTCATCGGCCAATCGCTCCCGTGCTGCGGGGTCGGCCAGCATTTCCTGCAGAGCATTGCGGAAGGCAGGGACATTACCCAGCGGCCCCTTCAGTGCGACCAACGCCTCACGAAGCTCGAGCAGCGTTCGCAGTTCCGGAACCTGCTGGGCAATCGAATCAGGAGTAAAGTCCTTGAGCGATTTGAAGCCCAGGTGGACCGGCAGACTGCGATCTGGCTCTTCCGACAGGCGGTCAGGAACTTCCAGCGTCAGTTCCAAGCCGGCCTTCTCCATTACTGCGTCAAAATTGCCTTTATCAACACGAATGGATTCGCGCTCATCGATCGGGACCTGCTCTGCGTGCCCCTTGAAGTCCCCGACGACAATCAGTTTCAGCGGCAGTTCCATCTCCGCCATCTGGTCGCCGGTTGCCGGGACGTACTTGATGTTGATCCGCTCCTTTGGAGCGACAGAACCATCCTTGCTCGACATATGTGCATGACCTCCTGCGTTGAGGTTCGACTTCCGGATTTTCTCCTGCACGCGTGTAGCGTGACCGCGCTTGCAGTGCAGGAAAGTGATGTCCTCGTTGCGCCGTGTCACCCGAATGCCAGGGTGACCTTGAATCAGGGCTTGGCCGCTGCTTCCGTAATGGACGGGCCATGATGATCAACTTGGGCGCGCAGATTAAATAGGAATTATTTCAATCTTCTCGAAATGGTCCGAATACGGCAGATATTCATCTGATTTCTATTGTGCACGCGCAATCAGATCCAATTTTCGAGGACGGCGACAGCGCCGTATCCGACAGATCAGCCTCAGACCGTGCCCTCGCGCGTCGCGCGGGATTACTGGGCCCGGGTCAGCAGATGGGCCCGCTCGCGCTCGTTACCGGTAAGGGCAGCAGCACTACGGAACGCGTCACGCGCATCCTCCGCCCTGCCCAGCAGCTGCAGCAGTTCGCCACGCACCACCAGCAACGGTGCATAGCCCTGCAGGCGGGGTTCGTCCAGCAACGGCTGCAGCAAGGTCCAGGCGGCGAACGCACCCTCGCTGCGCGACACCGCCACCACCCGGTTCAACGCGACCACCGGCGAAGGCATCACCTGCAGCAACTGCGCATACAAGGTGGCGATGCGCGCCCAGTCGGTGTCTTCGGCACGCCGTGCACTGGCATGACAGAAGGCGATGCGCGCCTGCAGTACATAGGGGTCATCGCCACCGCCGGCCGACACCGCACGCGTCAACGCCTGCTGGCCGCGTTCGATCTGCAGCCAGTCCCAGCGCGCACGGTTCTGCTGATCCAGCAGGATCGGCGCACCGTCTGCGTCCACGCGCGCGGCCATGCGCGAGGCCTGCAGCTCCATCAGCGCCAGCAGCCCCAGTGCCGAGGGCGCCGGCATGCGGTGGGCGAGGATGCGCGCCAGCCGCAGCGCTTCGGTGCACAGTGCCGGGCGCATCCAGTCGTCGCCCGCGCTGGCCGCATAGCCTTCGTTGAACACCAGATAGATCGCCTCCAGCACGGAGGCCAATCGTGCGGGCAGGGCCTCTGCACGGGGCACTTCGTAGGCAATCTGCTTCTGCGCCAGCGTGCGCTTGGCGCGCACGATGCGTTGGGCAATGGTCGGCTCCGGCTGCAGGAAGGCACGGGCGATCTCGGTGGTGGTCAGTCCCCCCAGCAACCGCAGGGTCAACGCGACCCGCGCGTCGGCCGGCAGCACCGGATGGCAGGCCACGAACATCAGGCGCAGCAGGTCATCGCCGATGTCATCTTCCAGCGCCTGGCTGTCGTCGGGCGCCGTCAATGCAGCCGGGTGCAGCTGCTCACCCCATTGCGCATGCTGCTGCGCCACGCGCTGGTGCTGGCGCAGCACATCGATGGCGCGGTTGCGCGCGGTGGTCATCAACCAGGCTCCGGGATTGTCCGGGACGCCCTGCGCCGGCCAGCGCTCCAGCGCGGCCAGCCAGGTGTCCTGCGCCAGCTCCTCGGCGCGACCGACATCGCCGCCCAGCAGCCGCGCCAGGCGCGCGATCAACACTGGCGACTCCATCCGCCAGAGGGTATCCAGACGCTGGCTCAGGGCCGGATCGTGCATGCACCGATCACAGCATGCGGGCCCGGCCCACACAAGCGCCGGGGGTCACGCTTCCACGATCGGCTTGAAGCCGCCCCAGAACATGCGCCGGGTATCGAACGGCATGTCGCCCGGGCCGATGTGCGCCAGCCGTGGGTCGGCCATCACCTTCCTGTTGATGCGGTCGCGCGCGGCGCGCGAACGGAACACCACGAAGGCGACGATGACCGTCTCGCCCGGCTTGGCCTTCACCGCGCGCGGGAACGAGGTCGACTTGCCCGGTTCCACATCGTCGGCCACGCATTCCATGTACTGCAGCGCGCCGTGGTCCTTCCACACCGCACCGGCCTGGCGGGCAAGGCGGCGATAGGCCGCCACCTTGTCCTGCGGGCACGGCAGCACGTAAGCATCCACGTAAGCCATGACAGTTCTCCGCGGCGACCGGCCGTCAGCCCGGTTCGCCATCCATGTGTGCGATTTCCCAGAGATGCCCATCCAGGTCCTGGAAGCCGCGCTGGTACATGAAGCCATAGTCGCGCGCCGGTTGCGGCTCGCTCGCACCGGCGGCCAGTGCCTTGTCCACCATCACATCCACCGCCTCGCGGCTGTCGGCCGACAGGCAGGTGATGACCTCGGTCTGCGCGTGCGCATCGGCGATGGCCTTGCTGGTGAACTGCTGGAAGAACGGCTTGACCAGCAGCATCACGAAGATGCTCTCGCTGACGACCATGCAGGCGGCGTTCTCATCGGTGAACGCCGGATTGAAGCTGTAGCCCAGCGCGGCGAAGAACGCCTTGGCCTTTTCCAGATCCTGCACGGGCAGGTTGACGAAGATCATCTGCGGTTGCGGTGTGCTCATCGGTACGGCTCCTTGTGATGGATGAAAGAGGAATCAGGGCTGCTTCATGCAGTTGACCATCCACGGCTTGCCGTAACGGTCGATCAGCATGCCCCAGCGATGCGCCCAGAAGGTTTCGGCGATCGGCATCTGCACCTGGCCGCCCTCGGCCAGCGCGGCAAAGACACGTTCGGCCTCTTCGATGCTGTCCACGTCCACATTGATGGTGGTCGCCCCGCCCTCGCCGCTGCCTGGGCCATCGGCGGCCATCAGGATCGCCGCGCCGATTTCCAGCTGGCTGTGTGCAACGTGGTCGAGCGTGTCTGCGGGCATGTCATTGCAGCCCGGCGAGCCATCGGACGGTGGCATGTCGCGGTACTTCATTTCCGAGGTGACCTGGCCACCCAGTGCCTTGGCATAGAACGCCATGGCATCGTGGGCCTGGCCGCTGAAGCCGAGGAAGGGAATCAGTTTCATGGCACTACTCCGTGGTGTGATTCAGAGCGAAAGCGCCGGGCCACGCCCGGCGGGGAATGGAGAACTCAGCCTTCCAGCTGTGCACGCAGACGCTGTTCCTGCTGCTGTAATTCGGGGGTGAAGGCCTCGCCGAAGTCTTCGGCGGAGATCAACGGCCGCAGCTCGAGTGCGCCGCCGGCGGCAAATGGCGCGCGGCTGGCCCACTCAGTGGCTTCATCCAGCGAGCGCACCTCCCACAGCCAGAACCCGGCAATCTGTTCGCCTGCCGGGCCAAACGGACCGGCCTGGACCTGCGGCGCGCCGCCACCAAAATGAATGCGGCGGCCACGCTGGGTGGCGTGCAGGCCCTCGCCGGCCAGCATGATGCCGGCCGCCACCAGCTGCTCGTTGTAGGCGCCCATTGCGGCCAGTTCCTGTTCGCTGGGCATGCGGCCGGCCTCGGAATCGGCGTTGGCCTTCACGATCACCATCACTTTCATTTCGGTCTCCCGTGGGGACGCCGGGTGCGTGCCCTTCACTGGATACAACGAACCAGGGTCATGGGAATCGACACGTCTTCTGAAAATTATTCTTCCGCGGAGAGCGCGCCTTCGGCGGGGATCAGCGAACGGCGGAGCCCCTCCGTGGTGGGGTGGGGTTGGTCGCTGAAAGCTGGGTTCCTGAGGGTGGGCCGGGCGGGTGGGATTGGCGGGGACGCCGTGAATCCGTCCTTGGAGGCTTAGCCGCGCCATCCATGGCGCGGATACCCCGCCAACCCCACCCGCCCGGCCCCAGACAGATCTCTGCGGCTGCCCCACCACGGGAAGATCAAGAAAAAAGGGCAGAAGCAACGGCAACAGCAACGGCGGTTGGCTGGCGGGCCTCGGCTTTGCGAGCGAAGCGACCCGCTTTTGCTCTTGTTTGTGATTTTCCGTGGTGGACGCCGCAGGAACCTGTCCAGGGCCGGGGGGGGGGGGGGGGGGGGGGGGGGGGGGTCGGGGTCGTGGTCCGGGGGCCCCCCCCCCCTGTGGTGGGTTTTGGGGCCCCCCCCCCCCCCCCCCCCCCCCCGGGCCAAGCCCAGGAATCACGCTGTAGCTTTACCACGGAGGGGCTCCGCCGTTCGCCGATCCCCGCCGAAGGCGCGCCTCTCGCGCTGCAGCATGGCCCTGCGCAGAACCTGCGCCATCATGGGCACCCGCCCCCGCCAGGACCGTGCCATGCAGCAGTACCTGCTCCTGATCTACATCGACCCGTCATTGCTGCAGCGCCTGCCCAGCGAAGAGTTCAATGCGCTGATGCGCGACTGCCTCGCCCACGCCGACAAACTGCAGGCCGAGGGCACGTTGCTGGCTGCGCAGAAACTGCAGCCGGTGGACACCGCACAGACGCTGCGCGTGCGCGATGGCCACAGCCGTGTACTGGATGGGCCGTTCGCCGAAACCCGCGAGCTGCTTGCCGGCTTCAACCTGATCGTGGCCCGCAACCGCGACGAGGCCATGCGCATCGCCCAGGATTTCCCCTGGGCCCGCTTCGGCAGCATCGAAGTGCGCCCGCTGGAAGACATGGACGCCGAGCGCGAACGCTGCGGCGCCCCGGCCGCCGCTATGGCAGCAGCCGTACCCTGATCTCGCGCGGGCCCACGCCTTCGTTGCCGCTGTAGTCGCGCGCACTGGCGCGCACGATGTATTCGCCCGGCGGCAGTGCTGCCGGTTGCCAGCGACCGGTCTCCATCAACCCATCGCGCACAGTGTTGGTCACCAGGTAGCGGAACCGGGTGACCGCACTGCCATGCACGGTGATGCCACTGTCGGGCGCATAGGCCACCTTCACCGCCTGCTTCTGCGGCGGCATGCGGTTGAAGACGATGTTCCAGCGTGGTTGCTCGTAACCCTGCAGCGGCTGTCCTGCAGCGTCGAGGATCTGGTAACCCACCTGGTACGGCCCCAGCCGGCGGCGCGGCAGGTTGTTGTCCACCTGGTCCCAGGCTTCGACCACGATCTGCACGCCGCGTCCCTGCCGCGCGAGCATCACCACGCCATCGCTGCCGGCAGCCAGCGGTTGGTCGTTGTCATCCAGCAACCCGACATCGGTGATGCGCGGTGCGAAGTGGTCGGCGTAGTCCTTGAAGCCCAGCGCCACCGCATTGGTCTCAAAGCCACCGTTGCCCACCGCCAGGTGCACGTGCGCCTGGCTGTTGATGCTGCCCAGCCGATCGCCGACATGGATGCGCGTGCCGCGACGCACGCGGATGCGTTCCAGTTTTCCCTGATCGTCATACAGCGCCTGCCAGCGCGCATCGAACGGTGCGCCCGCCGGCGTGCGTCCCACCCGCATGTGGATGTACTTCAGCCGGTCAACGGCCAGGCCCTCGGCCTGCCCACCCAGGTTCCAGGCGGCGATCGGGCTGCTGATCTTGCCTTCGGCGATCGCCAGCACGGTCTGGCCGACATCGCCGCGCACATCGAAGCCGCCATGCAGATGGTGGCGGCTCTCGCCCTGGAAGGTCCCACGTACTTCGCCCAGCGTCCCAACCACCTCGTGCCAGCCATCCTGCGGCGCCAGCGGCCAGCGCCCACCGCTGTCAGGCAGCGCCGCGTCGGAGGCGGGGCCGACCAGCGCCGGTGCCGGCAGCTCACCCACCGGCAGCGGGCGCAGGCGATGCAGGCGATACCCCGCTGAATCGGCCACCAGCAGCGAACCATCGGCTTCCACCGCCAATCCGCTGGGGCGGGCCAGGCGTGGCAGGCGATCGTTGCCCAGCAGCGCCAGCTGATGACCCTGCGGCGTGACCTGCACGATGCGTCCGTCAAGATCGCCCACGTACAGCACACCGTCGTGGGTCGTGGCCAGCGACAGCGGGCCATTGATGACCGTGCCATTGCCGATCAGCGTGCTGACCGTGCCGTCGGCGCCAACGCGCCGCACCGCGTTGTTGAACAGGTCGGCCACCAGCAATGCACCGTGCGCATCGATGGCCAGCGCCACCGGCGTATCGAAGCGTGCCTCGCCACCGGGCGCATCGGTGAAGCCAGGGCGATCACCACCGGCCAGCGTACGAACGCTGCCATCGGTGCCGATCACGCGGATGCGGTCGTTCCAGGTGTCAGCCACGTAGACCTGCCCCTGCGCGTCCACGGCGATGCCCATCGGGCCGTCGAAGCGGGCCTGTGCAGCAGGACCATCGGCGAACCCCTGGGTGCCACCCGCCAACGTGGTGACCTGGCCGTCGACGCCGATGCGGCGGATTGCGTGGTTGCCGGTGTCGGCCACATACAGGTTGCCCTGTGCATCGGCGGCAATACCGGAAGGGGTATTGAAACTGGCCTGCAGCGCAGGACCATCAACGCGTCCCTCGCCCTGCCCCGCCACCGTTTCAATCCGCCCGTCGGGCAGACGGCGGCGGATGCGGTTGTTGTCGCCGGCATCGGTGAAATAGACGCTGCCGTCGGCAGCACCCAGCAACGCATAGGGATCAGCAAAGCGCGCCTGCGCCGAGGCTCCATCACGATCACCCGGGTGACCGTCGCCCGCCAGCAGTTCGATCTGTGCGGTCCACGCCAGCGGCGTCGGCACCGGGCCCTTCGGTACGGCGGGGCCCGATGCGGGGAACTCCCACCAGGTTGCCGCCAGCGCCACTGCCGTTGCCACCACCACCGCACCCACTGCCATCCCTTGCCACCGCGCCATCGTACCGTTTGCCTGTGCTTGCTCTTGAAGAGGCACGACGATAGTCGCTGCGCCCGTGCGGCGCCATCGCCAATTGCCCCCTGGAGCAAAAGCGCTGTTCTGGCACGCTTGTCCTGCGCTGCAACAGCGGGTTCAATGTCCATTCCATGGACGGAGGCCCACCATGCCCCGCAGTATCCTGTTCCTCGCGCTGACGCTGGCCACGCTGGCCAGCCTGCCCGCCAGCGCGAACATACCCACGGCGCCGGCCGAACCTGCCGCTGCAATGGATGCCGCGCACACCGCGTACGCGCAGCAGTGGGACCAGGCGATCGAGCAGAGCCGCAGCGGCAACACCCTGGCGGCGCTGATTGCCATGCAGCGGCTGATGGACAACCCGTTGCTGGCCGACTTCGATAACGAGCGCCGCGGCCGTGCGGCACAGTTTGCCGGCTGGACGGCGGCAAAGCAGAAGCAGCCCGCGCTGGCACGCCGCTACCTGCAACAGGCCCTGTTGGCACTGCCGGGCGATGCGCAGATCCTGACCATCAGCGTGTCACTGGACCTGAACCAGGAAGATCCCGGCGTGGCTGCCACGCGCCTGATCGAAGCGCTCGGCCAGGCCGATGGTCCGCTCGGCATCGATCACCACGCCGTCAGCTACCTGCAGCATCACCTGCGCGACCAGCCCATCCAGCGCATGGCCCTGCTGCAGGCGCTGTTCGACAACGACTGGAAAAGCAGCGGCATGCAGCCGACCACCCTGTGGCTGGCGTTGGCCACGCTGCAGGTCGACAACGGTCGCGCTGAGGCCGTGCCGGCAACCCTGCGGCGCATCGACACCCCGGCCGAACTGATCCAGCTGCGCAGCGACAGACGCTTCGACCGCTACGTCGACCGCAGCGATGCACGGTTTGATCCGGTAAAGGCCGCACAGCACCATCTGGATGATCTGCGCGTATCCGGCCTGCTTGATCGGGCGTTCGACGCCCGCCTGGTGGATTTCAGCAGCACGCTGCTGGCCCTGGACCGCAACGAGGAGGTGCTGGCACTGACCGACAGTCTGGCCAGCGCTGCAGCGCAGGAGCAGTCGCCGCCCGGTGGCCAGGTGGAGTGGGCGGCCTGGCTGCTCAATACCCGGATCACCGCGCTGCGCCGCCTCGGCCGTACCGACGATGCGCTTGCGACGGCACAGCTCGCCGCACGTATCGGCGCACGGGGGCCCGATGGCATCGACCACCAGATGAATGTCGGCTTCGTACTGAACTCGCTGGGGCGGCGGCAGGAAGCTGATGCGGTGATGAAGGCACTGCCGGAACTGAGCGACTATGGGCGGGCGACACAGGCATTGCTGCAGCTTTCCGCCGCACGCGAGCGCGGCGACAGCGCAACGGCTGCTGCGCTACGCGCGATCATCGTCGCGCAGGGCAAGGACGCGCTCTCGCTCCACCGCGAGATGCTGCTGGAAGAAGGTGATCTGGATGGCGCCGCAGCGGTGCTGATCGAGCAGCTGCGTTCGCCGCTGGAGCGCGGTGACGCACTGGCCAGCCTGCAGGACCTGCGCGTGTATCCCTCGCTGCCGGGTGATGTACGCATCGATGCCAACTGGCGCGCGCTCAAGCAGCGTGCCGACGTACAGGCCGAGGTCGCACGTGTCGGCCGCATCGAACGCTACGATCTGGTCAGCGGCAGCACCTCGCGCTGAGCGGCACCGGCTACTTCGCCGGCACCTCGGTGCGGATGCCCATCGCCTCACGGTAGCGGGCGTACAGGGCCATCACCTTGTCCACGTAGGCAAGCGTCTCGGCATACGGTGGCACGCCCTTGTAACGCGTCACCGTACCGATGCCGGCGTTGTAGGCCGCAGCGGCCAGCGGCCGGTCGCCGTTGTAGCGGCGCAGCAGCGCGCGCATGTAGCGGGCACCGCCATCGATGGACTGCTGCGGCGAGAACGGATCGCGCACGCCGTATTCCAGTGCCGTATCGGGCATCAGCTGCATGACCCCCTGCGCACCCTTGCTGGACACCGCCAGCGCATCGAAGTTGCTTTCAGCGTGGGCAATCGCACGCAGCCAGGCATCGTCCACACCGGTGGCCTTGGCAGCGGCCTTGAACTGCCTGGCGTGCTGCGCCAGTTGCGGCTTGCCGACCTTGCCCAGGCCTTCATGCGCCGGCTCGCCGGGCGGGGTGGCCACGGTGAACTTCAGGAACACCCGTGAGCCCGGCAGGTTGCGCGTGGAATACACCAGCACGCCGTCCTGCTCGCGTTCGTACAGCACGCCGCTGAACACCCCCATGTTGCCCCACAGGTTGGGCGTCTGCACGGCGCTGTCGTCGATCTCCTTCGGCGTGCAGCGCGAGCCCGGCTCGGGGGCGGTGGCCAGGCTGACCGTATTGCCCTGCACGCAGCGGTAGACCGTGCGCGCGCCGGCCAGCCCCGGCCACAGGCCAGCCAGCAGCAACAGAACGAAGAGGGCGGGGCGCAGGGTCATGGCGGCCGGATGATCCGGCCGCGCCCGCTAATACCGGGTGAATGGGGGAGTTGGCAGGGCTGCGCCCTGCACCTGCAGAGGCCAGATCACACGCAACGGCAAAGGTCGATCCCCTGGGGGGAGGCGGGATGGGTCCGGTGGCGGAAGACGCCGTAAACCCGTCCTCGGGGGCTGGGCCGCGGCATCCATGCCACGGACACTCCCGCCACCGGACCCACCCCACCTTCGACAGTTCCCTGCGGCTGACCGTAGATCCACGCCATGCGTGGATGAAACTCCCTGGTAACGATGGATCAATCAACCCAACGCAAACGCTGGATCACTTCGCGGTCCTGCGCCGCAACCAGTACCCCGCGCCCAGCAGCACGAACCACGCCGGGCTGGCGATCAGCGCCTGGCGGGTGTCGGCCTGCAGGCTCAGCAGCACCAGCACGGCGGCAAAGAACACCAGGCAGGCCCAGCACATCAGCACCCCGCCAGGCATCTTGAAGATCGATGCGGCGTGGCGCTCCGGGTAGCGGCGGCGGTAGACCATGTAGGCCACCAGGATCAGCGACCAGACGAAGATGAAGAGCACCGTCGCCAGCGTGGTAACCAGGGTGAAGGCAGTCACCAGGTTCGGAATCATGTAGATCAGCAGGGTGCCGCCCAGCAGGCACAGGCACGAGAACAACAGGCCGCGTGCCGGTACCGCCGCCCGCGACAGCCTGGACAACCCGCGCGGCGCGTGCCCTTCCTCGGCCAGGCCGTACAGCATGCGGCTGGTGGAGAAGATGCCACTGTTGGCCGACGAGGTCGCCGAGGTCAGCACCACGAAGTTGATCAGGCTGGCGGCGGCGGGAATGCCGGCCAGCACGAACAGCTGCACGAACGGGCTCTTGTCCGGCACCACCTGCCGCCACGGGGTGACCGCCATGATCGCCACCAGCGCCAGCACGTAGAAGATGATGATGCGGATCGGGATCGAGTTGATCGCCTTGGGCAGGTTGCGCTCCGGGTTGGCCGTTTCCGCCGCGGTGGTGCCCACCAGCTCGATACCAACGAAGGCGAACACCGCAATCTGGAAACCGGCGAAGAAGCCGACCAGGCCCATCGGGAACATGCCGCCGTCGTTCCACAGGTTGGACAGCGCGGCGGTATGGCCACTGGGCGAAGTGAAGCCCCAGGCCACCAGGCCGGCACCGGTGATGATCAGTGCGCAGATGGCCACGATCTTGATCAGCGCGAACCAGAACTCCATCTCGCCAAACAGCTTCACCGTCACCAGGTTCAGCGACAACAGCAGCAACACGCACGCCAGCGCCGGCTTCCAGGCTTCCAGCCCGGGGAACCAGAACTGCGCATAGGCGGCGATGGCGATCACATCGGCGATCGCGGTGACGATCCAGCAGAACCAGTATGTCCAGCCACAGAAGAAGCCGGCCCAGGGCCCGAGCAGGTCGGTGGAAAAATCGATGAAGGATTTGTACTGCAGGTTCGACAGCAACAGCTCGCCCATCGCGCGCATCACGAAGAACAGCATCGCGCCGATGATCAGGTACACGAAGATGATGGAAGGGCCGGCCAGGCTGATGGTCTTGCCCGAGCCCATGAACAGGCCGGTGCCGATGGCACCGCCGATGGCGATCAGTTGCAGGTGACGGTTGGACAGGCTGCGGCGCAGGTGCTCGGGGGGCGTGGCGGGCTCGGTCATGGGCGCGGGAAGGGGCGGGTGAAGCTACCGACGGTAGTCCTCCCGATGCCACAACACCAGCGCCGGGTGGCCCATAATCGCCAACAGGTGTCGCTTTCACCACAATGTGACCGATTACCGAATTCGTCCCATTCCGCCCAGCCCGGCGGCGTGTTCAGATAGCGTCATCGTCCAAGGACCGGCCCCGCCCATGTGCCCTGCCCCGCACACTTCTCTGGAGCCCCGGTCATGAGCCGCCTGCGGGTCATCATCGGCGGAACCGCGCTGGCCGTGCTGGCCGCCGCCCTGCCGATCGCCGCGATGGTCTACGCCACCTGGGACCGTGCCGTCAGCGTGGAACAGCAGCGCCTGCATGCCATCGCCGACCGCACCATGCGGCGCGCCGAAGTGTCCTACCAGGAAGCGCTGGCCGCGCTGAAGTCCGCCGAAGCCAGCGCCCTGGCGCCGTGCGGTACCGAACACATCCGGCGCATGCAGAGCCTGGTGATGACCACACCGTCGGCTGACCAGATGGGTTACTTCGAAGGCGGCAAGCTGCGCTGCACGTCCTGGGGCGTATTCGAATCGGAGGTGGACCAACCCACCCCGGACCACGTCACCAGCGACGGCGCCGGCATCACCGTGAACGTGCGCCCGGAAGCCAGTGGCCGACGGCCGATGCTGTCCATCCTGTACGGGTCCTACGATGTGCTGATCGACCCGCGGCGCTTCGTGGATGTCGCCGGGGATCCCAACGTGCGGCTGGCCCTGGCCAGCCCGGACGGGCGTCTGCTGACCCGCCAGGACGGCATGGACCCGGCCCTGCTGCTGAAGCTGCTGCGCGACCCCGGCGAGGGGCTGGACCATAACACCCTGTATGCCAGCGCGCGCAGTGGGGAATGGCTTGCCATCGCCACCACCCCGCGTACAGCGCTGGCGGCGACCTTCCGCCAGCAGGCGTGGTTGTTCGTTCCCCTGGGCCTGCTGATGGCGGCCGCAGGGGCCGGTCTGGTCATCTGGCTGTCGCGGCGGCGGCTGTCGATGCGTGGCGAGCTGGCCATCGCCATCCGTCGCCGCGAGCTCTACCTGCATTACCAGCCCATCATCGAACTGGACACCGGCATCTGCGTCGGTGCCGAAGCGCTGGTGCGCTGGCAGCGTCCCGACGGCACCCAGGTGCGCCCGGACCTGTTCATTCCACTGGCCGAAGAGGCCGGGATGATCGCCGACATCACCGACCTGGTGATCGAGAACGTGGTGGCCGACATGCGCGAACTGCTGGCCCAGGACCGCAGCGCACACATCGCGATCAACCTGGCGGCCGAAGACATCAGCAGCGGCCGCGCCCTGAAGGTGATCGCCCAGCGCATGGCCGGCAGCGGCATTCTTCCGCAGCAGATTTGGCTGGAAGCCACCGAGCGCGGTTTCCTGGATATCGACCGCGCCCGCACCATGCTGGCCGCAGCGCGCCGGGCTGGCCACAGCGTGGCCATCGATGATTTCGGTGTCGGCTATTCCAGCCTGCAGTATCTGCAGCAGCTGCCGCTGGATGCGCTGAAGATCGACAAGTCCTTCGTCGATGCGATCGGCACCGAAAGCGCCACCAGCCCGGTCACCCCGCACATCATCGGCATGGCCCAGGAGCTGGGGCTGTGGGTGGTGGCCGAAGGTGTGGAAACCGAAGCCCAGCTGGCCTACCTGCACAGCCAGCACGTGCAGTTCGGCCAGGGCTGGCTGTTCTCGCGGCCGTTGCCGCGCGATGAGTTCATCGCTTTCCACCACAAGCGGCAGCAGCGTTACGGCGCGGCACGCGAGCACATGCAGAATCCACGCAGCGTGCCGTTCGAGCGCGAGCAGGCCGAGGCCGGGCCGGTCGGCTGAGGTGCAGGTACCGACCGGGGTCGGCACCGCGATGCCTACAGCCAGGCCCTGGGACGTGCCCAGAGCCATACCGCGCACACCAGCAGCAACAGCAATGGCAACGCGCCCAGATACTGTGCGCCGCTGGCCTGCAGCATCAGTCCACCGGTCACACCGCCGGCGGCAATGGCCAGATTCCAGCCGGTCACCAGCATCGATTGCGCCAGATCGGCAGCGGCACCGGCACGGCGGGCCAATGCGGTCTGGAACAGGGTGGGCACTGCACCGAAGGCCACGCCCCACAGCATCGTCACCAGCAACAGCACGCCCGGCGTACGGGGCCACAACAGCAGCGCCACCACCGCCATCACAAAGCCGATGACACTGCTCCAGACCAGCGCGCGCAGGTGGCGATCCACGCCCCAGCCAGCAATGCCGATGCCGGCGATGGCCGCGATACCAAAGGTCAGCAGCAGGCGGTCCAGCCACGCACCTGCCCCGGCCTGCACCGCAAGCGGTTCGATGTAGGTGTACAGCACGTTGTGCGCCAGCACGTACAGCACCATCACCAGCAGCGTGCTGCGGATACCCGGCATGCGCCAGACCGAACCCAGCGACTCGCGTTTGCCTGCGCCGGCGGCCGGCAGTGCCGGCAAGGCCCAGCGTGCGTAGCCCAGCAGCAGCACCGCCAGTACGCTCATCAGCGCGAATGCCCAACGCCAGCCGATCTGCTGGCCCAGCAGGGTGCCGGCCGGCACCCCCAGCGACAACGCCAGCGGCGAGCCGATCATCGCAACGGCAATCGCCCGTCCCTGCAGTGCTGGCACCACCATGCGCGCGGCGTAACCGGCCACCAGCGACCACAACAGTCCCGCGCCCACGCCGGCCAGGAAGCGGGCCACCAGGGTCAGCGCGTAGTCGTGGCTCAGCGCGGTCACCGTGTTGACCACCAGGAAGCCGGCAATCGCCGCCAGCAGCAGGGGGCGACGTGGCAGGCGCTGGGTCAGTGCGGTCATCGGCAACGCGGCCAGCACCGAACCCAACGCATAGACGCTCACCAGCTGGCCCGCCGCCGCGTCGCTCACGCCCAGGCTTTCGCCCATCGGGCGCAGCACGCCGGCCGGCAGCGTCTCGGTCAACAGCGTGATGAAACCACCGCCGGCCAACGCCAGCAGGCCGCGCCACGGCAACCGGGTGGCCTCACCGGCCGGTGCGGCCACGTCGATCGCATGCCCGCTCATCGCACGGTCTCCAGATCGAGGTACACCGCATCGCGCAACGCATCGACAAATGCGCCGTGCATGCCTTCGTACAGCGTGTTGGTCAGCGCCACCACGCTCAGCGCGCGGGTCGGGTCGACAAACCAGCTGTGACCGTAGGCACCGCCCCAGCGCCAGCTGCCAGCGGCCTGCGGCGTGCCGCTGGCCTGCGGATCACGCAGCACCGCAAAACCCAGCCCAAAACCCCAGCCCGGCGGCTCCGCCGGTCCCTGCTCACCCACTTGCGGGCGCCCCATCTGCGCCAGCAGCGTATCGGGCAGCAGCGGGGACGCGCGCGCATCGCGCAGCGCTTCCAGCACGGTCATGACCTCATCAGCGGTGCCCACCAGACCGGCGCCGGCCGATGGGTGGCAATGGCGATCGCCCGCACGCGCCAGGCTGTATTCGATACCCACGGTACCGTCGAACGGCGGTACAACCTCGCCTTCCTGCAGGCGATGCGGCTGCGGCGTATCGCTGACATACGGCGTGGCCAAGCGATCCGGCGCGTCGGTGGCAAAGCCGGTATCACGCAGGCCCAGCGGTTGCGCCAGCAGCCGATCGAACAGTGCCTGCAGCGGCTCGCCGGTTGCCGCCTCGGCCACGGCTCCGGCCACGTCCACGCCCAGCGAATACAACCACTGGCTGCCCGGCGCGAACAGCAAGGGCGCCTGCCCGATGCGGCGCACGTTGTCCTGCAGGGTCAGCCGCGCCGCATCCATCCCGTCACTGACGCCTGCACGGGCATAGGGGCCGTCGGCGTCGGCCTCCAGGAAGCGGTAGCCCAGCCCGCTGCTGTGGCTGAGCAGCTGGCGCAAGCTGATCGCCGGGCGGCTGCCATCGGCAAGCGCCGGCTGGAAGTCGGGCAGCCAACGCTGCACCGGTGCGTCCAGGTCGAGTACGCCCTCGGCCACCAGGCGCAGGATCACCGTGGTCAGCAGCGGCTTGCTCACCGACGCCAACCGGAACAGATGATCCCGGCGCATCGGCGTGGCGGCTTCGCGGTCGGCCAGTCCGCTGGCGCTGGCATGGCGCAGCACACCGTGCTGGCGCACCAGCACCACCGCGCCAACCAGGCGTTGTGGATGCACCGCGTGCAGCAGGCGGCTCACCGCCGGCAGGGTGGGTGCGGCATCAACGGGAAGGGCGAGCGTCATCGTCGGTGTTCCGTGGGGAGAGGTCGCCACGGTAGGCAGCTGCGCGCTCGACAAAAAGCGGGGCACGGCTCCGCGCATCATGGACCGGCCAGTCCGCAATCGGCATCATGGCCGGAACCAGCGGGCCGCAGCGCGCAACCCGCGCGCTGCATCGCAGTGTTGCGCCGGCCGCGTGCTCGGCGCCCAGCGCGCACGCCTACCCTGCCCCTTCCCTATCGGCCCTGCCCATGTCCGTCCTCGACAACCTCGCCAACCTGCAGACCTTCGTGCACGCCGCCGACAGCCGCAGCTTCGTCGAGACCGGGCGCCTGCAGGGGATCTCGGCATCGGCCGCCGGCAAATGCGTGGCACGGCTGGAACAGGCCCTTGGCGTGCGCCTGTTCCACCGCAGCACGCGCAGCATCACCCTCACCGCCGAAGGCACGCTGTTCCTTGCGCGCTGCCGCCGCATCCTCGACGAACGCGACGCGGCCCGCACCGAACTGGCGCAACCGCACGCCGCGCCCAGCGGTACCCTGCGCATCAGCCTGCCGCTGGTGGGCGACCTGACCCTGCCGCTGATGGCCGAGTTCATGGCCGCCTATCCAGACATCCGCCTCGACCTGGATTTCAGCGACCGCCTGGTCGATGTGATCGAAGAAGGTTTCGACGCGGTGCTGCGGGTTGGCGAACCCAGCGATTCACGCATGAACGCACGCCGCCTGGGCGTGTTCCCGCGCCGCATCGTCGGCTCGCCGGCGTATCTGCAGCGACGCGGCACGCCGGCCACGCCCGCCGACCTGCTGCAACACACGCTGCTGCATTACCGCTTCCCCAGCTCCGGCAAGCTGGAACCCTGGCCGATCCAGTGGCCGCACGGGGAAGCGCCGCAGGAACTGCCGGTGCACATGGTCGCCAACACCATCGAAGCGCGGGTGGCGCTGGCGCTGCGGGACATCGGGCTGGCGTTCGTACCGGTGCACTCGGTGCGCGAAACACTGGCAGACGGCCGGCTGCAAGCGGTGCTCGAAGACCATGTGCATTCCTGCGGCACGTTCCACCTGCTGTGGCCCTCGGGCCGCCACGTACTGCCGAAGCTGCGGGTGTTCATCGACTTCGTCGGCGCACGGCTGGATACCGTGCCGTGATCAGGCCGATCCACGCCATGCGTGGATGCCCGATCCAGTAGATCCACGCCATGCGTGGATGCCCGGTCCAGTAGATCCACGCCATGCGTGGATGCCCGGTCCAGTAGATCCACGCCACACGTGGATGCCCGATCCAGTAGATCC